>NZ_JBMDJQ010000039.1:0-51335 GCF_057809275.1 Pseudomonas sp. FG36 | reverse complement strand
GGCCTCCTGAAGTCGCGAAGTTACGGGCGGCGCCTGGGCTGGCGCAGCTGTCGCTCGCGGGCTTCGGGGGTAGACTCTTGAGGGGCAACGGCAACGGCAACGGCAACGGCAACGGCAACGGCAACGGCAACGGCATCGACCCCACACGTTCGCGTCAATGCGTCTGCCAGATCCCATTGCTGCGTTCGCAATCACTACGCGCCTGCCCCAGGCTCGGGGTGTCGTAGTAGTAGGTGATAATCCGCGCATCCTTGGGCACGGCCGGCCGGGTCGAGGGCTCGCCGCGCCCCGCGGCATCAGGATTGGCCAGGGTCTCCTGGGTCAGCGGGGCGATGCAGCTGCCCACGCTGCCATCGGCGCAACGCTCAACCTTGCGTTTCTGGCTGTTGAGCATCTCCTTGCTCTCGTTGCTGCACGACCAGGCAATCGCCTCGGCAGGCATGTTGCCGTAGCTGTAGCAGGTATGCTGCTGCACCGGCTTGACCGCCTCGCTGGACGAGCGGGTGACCACGTCGCAACCCTCGGCCAGCACCTGCCCGCTGAGCAGGCTGCCCAGCAATGCCACACACAGAATGAACCGCATGACGAACCTCCCGGGCCGGTGGGGCCCTCAGCGCTTGTCCAGGGCTGGCCCGGCCTGTCGGCGCAGGGCCTTGGCGCGCTTCTCCAGAATCAAGTAGGTGATCACCGCCATCAACAACGGGATCAGGTAGTACAACGTCCGATACCCCAGTAATGCGGCCACCAGCGTGCCCTGGCCCAATTGCCCGTGCAGCAGGGCAAGGAACACCGCCTCCAGCACCCCCAGCCCGGCTGGAATATGCGCCACCACCCCCGCCACGCAGCTGATCAGCAACACCCCCAGTACCGACGGATAAAACAGCTCAGGCGGCAGCAGCAAGTGGATCAGCGCCGCCATCAACGCCCAGTTGCTCGCGCCCAGCGCCACCTGGCACAGCGCCAGGCGCAGGCTCGGCAGGGTCACTTCATGCCCGCGCAGGTGCCAGGTGCGTCGCTTGGCGAAGGTACAGGCGAGCAGGTAGCCGGCCGCGACCGCCACCATCAGCACGCCGATCAGGCGCAGGCCGCCGGCTCCGACCGCCCAGCTTGCCGGCAACTTGACCAGGCCCAGGGAGAACACCGTGCCGGCCAGCAGCAGATAGCCCATCCAGTTGGTCAACAGCCCCAGGGTGAGGATGCGGGTGATGGTCGCGGTGTCCAGCCCCAGCCGGCTGTACAGGCGGTAGCGCAGGGCCACGCCGCCGACCCAGGTGGTGAAGTTGAGGTTGAACGCATAGCAGACGAACGCCACCGGCAGCACCTGGCGGGCCGGCAAGCGGTGGCCGGTGTAGGCGCGGGCGAGCAGGTCGTAGCTGGCGAATACCAGGTAGCTGCACAGGGCCAGCAACAGCCCCAGGGCCAGGGTCGAGGGCCGGTAGGCCAGCAGCGACTGGCGCACCTCGTTCCAGTCCAGATTGCGCGCCAGGGTGAACAGCAGCACCGGGATCAATACCAGGAACAGCAGGGTGAGCAGGCGCATGCCCCAGGTCTTCCAGCGTGGCTTGGCCATCAGGTCTTGCCCCCGTTGAAGTCCGCCGGCGCTTCGTTGTCCGCCTGCAGCGACTGCAGGCGCTGCCGGTGCGCGGGGAACCAACCGGCGATATGCGGGAAGTAGCGGGTAATGTGGAAGCCCAGGAAGATCAACGGCGCACGCCACCAGTAGCCACGCACCATGCGTTCCAGGGTCACGCGCTTGCAATGTGCGGTGGTCAGTTCGTTCAGGTGCTGGTACAGGCCATCGTTGAAGGCGCGGTCACGGATCATCAGGTTGGCTTCGAGGTTGAACGACAGGCTCAGCGGGTCGAGGTTGCTCGAGCCCACGGTGGACCATTCGTCGTCCACCAGTGCCACCTTGCCGTGCAAGGGGCGCTGGCAGTATTCATGGATCTGCACATTGTCGCGCAACAGGTAGTTGTAGAGCAGGCGCGACAATGCGCGTACCCAACGCATGTCCGGTTGCCCCTGGAGGATCAGGGTCACCGCCACGCCACGCCGGGCAGCATTGCGTAGCTCGCGCAGCAAGCGGTAGCCGGGGAAGAAATAGGCGTTGGCGACGACGATGCGTTGCCGGGCTTCACGGAAGACTTGCAGGTAGCACGCCTCGATGTCGGTGCGATGGCGACGGTTGTCGCGTTCCACCAGCACGGCGCTGGCCGAACCTGCGGCGTCACCGCCCGGCACTACCGCGCTTGGATCGCCCAGCACGGGGGCAAGCATGCGGCAACTGGAGGCGTGTACCTGGGCCAGCACCGGGCCTGTGACTTCCACGGCGTAGTCCTGCTTGGCCTGCGGGCCGAAGTCGCCGAGATGGTCGGCGCTGTAGTTGATACCGCCAATGAACGCGCGTTGGCCGTCGATCACCAGGATCTTGCGGTGCAGGCGCCGAAACAGGTTGGTGCGCATGCCGGCCAGGCGCGGTTGCGGGTCGAATGCATGGAAGCGCACCCCGGCCTCGGTCATCGAGGAGATGAACTCGTCAGGCAGGTCGGCGGTGCCGTAGCCGTCAACCGCCACCTCCACCCGCACGCCACGCCGCGCCGCGTCGATAAGCGCCAGGCGCAGCGGCTGGCCCACCTTGTCGTCGTAGATGATGAAGGTTTCCAGGAGGATCTCCTGCCGTGCCTGGGCTATCGCCTCGAACACGCGCGGGTAGTACTGCTCGCCATTGATCAGCAGTTCGACGTGGTTGCCGTTGCTCCAGGCCTGCTTCATAGCGTCACCTGCGCTACCAGCGGAGCATGGTCGGAGAGGTGCGACCATGGGTACCTGGACAACACCCGTGCCTCGCACGCCTGGGCATTGCGCAGGTAGATACGGTCCAAACGCAGCAACGGCAGGCGCGCGGGGAAACTGCGCGCCGGCCTGCCGAAGGCTTCGCTCAGCGATACCGACAGCCGCGCATCGGCCTTCAGGCGCCAGTCGTTGAAGTCGCCGGCGACGATGACCGGCTCGTCCGGCGGCAGGCGCTTGAGCAAGGCCAGCAACAGGTCGACCTGACGCTGGCGGTGCTCCTCGCGCAGGCCCAGGTGCACACAGATCGCATGCACCTGCTCATGACCGGGCACTTCGAGCTGGCAGTGCAACAGGCCGCGCTCCTCGTTGCCATGGATCGACACATCGAGGTTGTCGTAGGCGCGGATGGGAAATTTGGACAGCAACGCGTTGCCATGGTCGCCATGGGGATAGACCGCATTGCGCCCGTAGGCGAACTGCGGCCACATGCTGTCGGCGAGGAACTCGTACTGCGGAGTCTGCGGCCAGGTCGGATGGCGCTCGGCATGGCGCCGATGGCTGCCGTGCACCTCCTGCAGAAACACCAGGTCGGCGCCGGTGGCACGCACCGCTTCGCGCAGCTCGGGCAGGATGAAACGGCGGTTGAACAGGGTGAAGCCCTTGTGCACGTTGAGGGTCAGCACGGTCAGACGGTGCACGGCGGTCACCTTGTCGATGATGCGGTCGGGGGCGGGCAGGGTGCCGTTCATAGTGACTCCTGCGGATCGACGCCGGGTTCGGTCACCAGTTCATCGTCCCGGCGCCGACCCTTAGGGTAGAAGTCCTTGCGCCATGGGCCATGGCGCCAACCGGAAATACCAATGCGGATCTCGCTCACGAGGGCTCCCTTTCGTTCGTGCACTCTTGACTAGCGACCGGCATCGCGGCGTCAGGGTTCAGCAGGAATGACGAGTGGCCAGTGGCGCAAAACCCGGAACTTTGCCTGCCCTGGGGCCCTCCACCACAGAGGGAAGCAGCCAATGGAGGCAACGCCGATGAACAGCGAGACAGAACCGGGGGAGGTGCAGGCGCCGCCAGCACCGACCGAGGCAGACGACGAAGAACCCGAGGTGCTCCCGGACGACCCTGACATCGAGGGCCTCCCCGGAGAAACCCGGCAGCCGGCCTGAGGGAGCGCTAGCCATGAAATTCGATCGTTTCGCCCAATGGCTGGCCAACCGCAGCGGACGTCCACTGACCTTCGCCGTGGCATTGCTACTGATCATCGTATGGGGCGTGAGCGGACCGCTGTTCGATTTCAACGATACCTGGCAGCTGGTGATCAACACCTCGACCACCATCATCACCTTCCTCATGGTGTTCCTGATCCAGAACACCCAGAACCGCGACAACGACGAACTGCACATCAAGATCGACGAACTGCTGCGCACCACCCAGCGGGCGCACAAGGCGCTGCTCGACCTCGAGGACATGGGGCCGGCCGACCTGCATGCGCTGCGCAAGCAGTACCAGCAACTGGGCGAGCACGACCAAGCGGCGCCGGGCAACGATGCACCGGCCAAGGACACCCCTGACTGACCCTGGAGGATGGCATGGCCAGACACATCATCCACTACACCGGCCCGATCAATTCCGCGACCTGCGGCAACCTCATCAACACCTGTTCCAAGGCCTTGCAGCAGGGCGCCGAGGTGCTGCAGATCAACATCGCCACCATGGGCGGCGAATGCAGCTACGGTTTCACCCTGTACAACTTCTTGCGCTCACTGCCGGTGCCGGTGCACACCCACAACCTGGGCACGGTCGAATCGATGGGGAACATCCTGTTCCTGGCCGGCAGCCACCGTACCGCCTGCGCCTACAGCAAGTTCCTGTTCCACCCGTTCCACTGGACCCTGCACGGCTCGGTGGACCATGCACGGATGGCCGAGTACGCCATGAGCCTGGACTATGACCTGCGCCTGTATGCGCAGATTGTCGCCGAGCGCACCGAGGGTGCGAGCGAGCGGCTCGATGTAACGCGCTACCTGATGGCCTATCCGCGGATCCTGGGGCCTCAGGAAGCGCTCGACAGCGGGATGATCCACGCCGTGGACGAACTGCCGATCGAGGCCGATGCCGTGCAGTGGAGCGTCCATGCCTGAGGCGTGGCGACGCCCCGGCCACAGGCAGGCCGAGGCGGGGAGCGGGGCGCGTCAGTAGGGTAGCGAGCCGCTCAGACCCTCGATCGCCTCGATCAGCTCGTCGTAGCCAACCGGCTTGTTCAGGTGCCGGTCGAAGCCCGACTGGCGCGAGCGGTACTGGTCGGCGCTGGCCCCGTAGCCAGTCAGGGCGATGGCCGGGGTGTAGCGCAGGTGCTCCAGGCCCCGCAGGGCCTTGATCAGGGCGTGGCCGTCCATGACCGGCATGCCGATATCGGACAGGATGATGTCATAGCGGCCATGGGCGGCCGCCTCGAGTGCGGCCTGCGGGTCGCTGTAGGCTTCGACTTCGGCGCTTTCCATCTCCAGCAGTTGCTGCATCACCTCGAGGATTTCCACCGAGTCGTCCACCAGCAACACCCTGACGCTGTTCAAGCGGCCCTCGATGTTGTCGTCGCTGGTATCCGGCTGGGCCTGCTGCCCGGGGTCGGACAACGGCAGGCATACCGTGAAGGTGGCGCCGCAACCCAGTCCGGCGGACGTCGCGCTGACCGTGCCGCCATGCGCTTCCACCAGCTGGCGCACCAGCGACAGGCCGATACCGAGCCCGTCGCGGTGGTTGCCGGAGGCTTGTGGCGCGGCTTGGGAAAACAGGTCGAAGACGCTTTCCAGGTTTTCATCGGTCAGGCCGATACCCTGGTCGATCACCTCCAGGCGCGCCTGGTTGCCCTGGCGGGCCAGCGCCAGGCGGATCTCGCTGCCGGCAGGGCTGAATTTCAGCGCATTGTTGAGCAGGTTCCAGACGATCTGCTCGAGCCGAGTGCTGTCGGCCTCGACATACACCGGGGCGCCGTCGGCGGGCAGCGCCAGGCGCACCTCGCAGGCGTGCTGCTCGTTGGCCAGCACCGCCTGGATGGCCTGCAGCACCGCGCACAGGTCGAGCACCTGGGTCTTGAGCTTGAGCTTGCCGGTGCGGATACGCGCCACATCGAGCAGGTCATCGATGATCCGCGCCTGGCTGGAAACCGCGTCGCAGATGGTGCCGACCGCCTTGCTGGCGACACCGTTGCTCTTCACCGACGGGGAGCGACGGAGGATTTCGGCATTCAGCTGGATCAGGTTGAGCGGGTGCTTGAGCTCGTGGGACATGACCGCGAAGAACTCGTCCTTCATGTGGCTGGTGTTCTGCGATTCGGCTAGCTGCTTGCTTTGCTCGTCGTGCAGGCGCTTGTGCCCGGTGAGGTCGCGGGCGATCTTGACGTAGCCGCGCAGGCTGCTGCCCTTGAGCCGTGACACTTCACCGCTGCAATAGAAGCGACTGCCGTCCTTGCGCACATGCCAGCGCTCGTCCTGGCCGCGACCGTGCAGGCGGGCGCTACGCAGCTCGCGCTCTGGCACGCCGCTCGCCCGGTCCTGCTCGGTGAAGATCAGCTGGTAATGGTGACCGAGCACTTCGTCCTTGCCATAGCCGAAGATCAGCGCGGCGCCGGTGTTCCAGTCGGTGATCAGGCCTTGCTCGTCGAGCAGGATGATGGCGAAGTCGTGGGTGCTCTCGGCGACCAGGCGCATGCGCTCCTCGCCCTGGCGCAGGCGTTCCTCGGCGGCGCGGCTCTGGCTGATGTCGATGAAGGTCAGCACGGTGCCGTCGACGTTGCGCTCGCTGGCCCGATACGGCAGCAGGCGGGCCAGGTACCAGTGCTGGTTATGGCCGACCACTTCGCGCTCGATGGTGGTCTCGCGCTCGACCACGGCCCGGGCGTCATCGGCCAGGCCCGGATAATCGAGGCGGTGTGTGATGTCGAGCAACGAGCGCCCGGTGTCCACCGGCAGCATGCTGAAGATATCGGTGGCGCGCGGGGTGAACCAGCGGATGCACAGGTTGCGGTCGACAAACACCGTGGCGATGTCGGTGGAGGCGATGAGGTTGCTCAGGTAGTCGTTGACCTTGTCGGTTTCCTCGACCTTGGTCTTGAGTTCGTAGTTGACCGTCAGCAGTTCTTCGTTGATCGACTGCAGCTCTTCCTTGCTGGTTTCCAGCTCTTCGCTGGCCGAGCGCAGCTCCTCGTTGATCGCCTGCATCTCTTCGTTGGAGGCGGTCAGCTCCTGGCTGGAAAACTCCGACTGCTCGATGGTTTCCTGCAACTGCAGGCGCGTGCGATGCAGTTCGCGCTCCAGGTTGCCCAACAGCATCCCTTCGGTCTGTTCGACGGCGGGTGCCCGGGTGATCGCGTTGTCGGCTTCGCCGCTCTGGAAGACCACCAGCAGGCACTCGCTGCCACTGGGTTCGTCCTGGTGCGGCTGGACCAGGATGCGTACCCCTTCGGTATGCTCGTCGAGGTCGAGGGCAACTGTGCGCGACGTTACAGCCTGGCCGCTGCCCTGGGCCTGCAGCAAGGTGCTGCGCAGGGCCGGACGCAGCGGCGTGAGGACCAGGTTGAGCAGGTTGTGGCTGAGCTCGCCGCCGGCATGGCGCAGATAGCGCCCCACGCCCTCGCTCATGTGCAGGATATTGCCCTCGGTATCGACCACCAGGCTCGGCGGCGTGCAGCGGGCGAGGGCGCGGTGATGGATTTCGGCATAGGACAGTTTGCGGGCGGCGCGTGCCCGGGCCGGCGCTGGGGCGAGCGCAGGCTCGGGGGCTTGCAGGCGCGCCGGATGACGAACGGCCGCCACTTCACGGGCGCGGAAGATGCGGTTGCGCTTGTCCACGGCGACGAACAGGTCGGCCGCAAGGTCAGTGGATTCGGAGCTGCCCAGGAACAGATAGCCGCCTGGGCGCAGCGCGAAGTGGAACAGGCGCAGGATGTCGCGCTGCACATCCCGGTCGAGGTAGATCAGCAGGTTGCGGCAAACGATCAGGTCCAGTTGCGAGAACGGCGGATCGGACAGCAGGTTGTGGCGGGCGAACAGGACTTTTTCGCGGATCTCCTTGCGTACCCGGTAATGCTGGTCCTCCTTGAGGAAGAACTGGCGCAGCCGGGCCGGCGACACATCGGTGGCGATGGCGTCCGGATACTGCCCGCCGCGACCGATGCCGATGGCGCGGTCGTCAAGGTCGGTGGCGAAGATCTGCACCTGGGCACTGCGTCGTTCGATCGCCAGCTGTTCGCTCACCAGCATGGCCAGGCTGTAGGCCTCCTCGCCGGTCGAGCAGCCAGCCGACCACACGCGTACCTCGCGGGCCGGCTCTTCGTTGCCTTCGCGGTTCACCAGGCCTGGCATCACATGGCGCTGCAGGGCCTCGAAGGCCTCGCGGTCACGGAAGAAGTTGGTCACGCCGATGAGCATGTCGGCCAGCAGCGCCCGGGACTCTTCCGGGTGGCATTGCAGGTAGTCGCGGTAGCCGGCCAGGTCGGTCTGGCCGGTGACGTGCAGGCGCCGCTCCAGGCGGCGCAGCACGGTAGCGCGCTTGTAATGGCTGAAGTCGTGGCCGGTGTTGTCCTGCAGCGACAACAGGATTTCGTCGAGCAACGGGTCGCACGCCGCCGGGTCGCCCTCGCGCTCGCCCAGCGCGGGCGGCAGGCTGTCGTCGTCGATGCGCGGCAACTTCACCTGGCGGGCGGTGCGCCACAGCTCGACCAGGCGGGCGGGCATCTCGGCCACCGGCAGCACCAGGTCGACCATGCCGGTGGCCAGCGCCGCTCGGGGCATCTCGGGGTATTCGGCATCCTCGGGGGCTTGTACCAGGGTCACGCCGCCCTGTTCCTTGATCCGCGACAGGCCCACGGCGCCGTCGCTGCCGGTGCCCGACAGCACCACGCAGAACGCATGGTCCTTGTGCACATCGGCCAGGTCGCGGAAGAACAGGTCGATGGCAACATGGTCGCCACGGCTGCGCTTGGCCGGGCTGACGCGCAGGTAACCGTCGTTGGTCGACAGGCGATTGGCCGGCGAAATCACATAGACATGGTTGCGCTCGATCGGTACCGGTTCGCTGACCTGGCGTACAGGCATGCCGGTCACCGCCTGGATGATCCGGTCGGCCTGGCTCTGGTGGTCCGGCGACAGGTGCAGCACCACCACGAACGCCATGTCGCAGTCCTGCGGGGTGTGGCGGAAGAAGGTGCGGATTGCTTCCAGGCCACCGGCCGAGGCGCCGATGCCGACCACGGGGAAATCCAGGTGGCTCGGGCTGAGCGCCGGATTGTGCGGCGAGGCGAGGGACGTTTTGCTGGAGGACTTCATGGCATCAGCCTTGTACGGACCTGGAAATGGCCCGCTTGGTCGGGCACTGGGCGCAGATTATAGGCTGCTGTTCATCCCGGCGACGAGCGGTTGGCGCCGAGCAAGGGCCGGTATACGAGGCTAAGCGGTCGGCAAGCAAGGTGCATGGGGGCGTCTCCTTCGTCCACCGTCAGTAGTCAGAGCTGTGACCCTTGGCCAGGCGGATAAGTGCCGTCGGTCAGAACCTCGGTACAACAAATGAGCCGTTGGCCTGCGCCCCTGTTCGTAATTAAGTGCACGGCATCTTCGCGCGGCACGTCCAACCCAGCGTAAAGGAGAAACGTCATGGCTCGTGACCAGGATCAGACCGGACAACGCGGCGGCACCAAGGAAACCAACCCCGGCAACTTCGCCAACGACCGTGAAAGGGCCTCACGGGCGGGCCAGAAGGGTGGCCGCAACTCTGGCGGCAACTTCGCCAATGACCGCGCTCGCGCCTCCGAGGCCGGCCGCAAGGGTGGCCGCAACAGCCACGGGAGCGGCAGCGGTTCGTGATACTGCGGGCCCTCCCTTCCTGATTGTCGGACATTTTTTGAATTTTCATGGAACGACGTGATCTGTCAGAAAGTCATCCATGGAGAAGAGGAGGGCCTGCGTCAATGCCAAGTCCCCAGCTGTTTACCATCGAATACCTGCTGCACGGTCAGCCACGGCGTTTCATCATCCGCCAGGAACACATGGACAATGCCGAGGCCTGGCATTGGGCGAGTTGCGACGCGGGTTTGGGGATCATTCCGAAGTTCGGGCGCGAGCGCATCAAGAAAGTCAGCCGGCCCATGGCCGAACGGCATGGGATAACCGATGTGCGTTGGCGGGTCTGAACCGGCGTGGACCTGGGCAGGCAATAGACTTCAGTGAAAGAGTGGGCCTGGCCCGCTCTTTCACTGCCATGCACACTCAGGCGCCTGATTCCGGGTCGCTGGCCGGAACCGCGGGGCGGTTCTCTTCCTCGGTCAGGTTCGGGTCGGCATCCGGGTCGTCGGCCTGATCGTTGCGGCGGTCTGGCTCTAGTTCCGGCCAGTCGCTCTGCACATCGCCACCGCCCATCCAGTGTTTCGTGCTCATGTCGTCATCCTCTCCTCAGAGTGAAAAAACGGCCCACGCGCGGGCAGGCCGAACACAGGAGTGAACATCGCCACCCTCATGGATTGGGAGGTTGCAAAGCGCTTGAAGGGTCGATTGCATGCCACTGTGCGCCGACCAGCGGTCGCTCAGTTTCCGGAATACTTCACCGCAGCGGCCGTGCGGGTCGGCACATTGAGGGTCTTGAGCAGCGACGACACATGGATGCGCACGGTAAATGGCGAGATGTCCAGTGCCCGGGCGATCTCCTTGTTGGTCTTGCCCTGGGCGATCAGGCGCAGCACGTCCTGCTGGCGGTGGGTGAGCTGTTCCAGCTCGCTGGGGGCATCCAGTTGCGGCAGCAACCCGCTGGGCGCGTAGTCGACCACCACTTCGCCGTCACGAATGGCGAGGATGGCCGCGCCGATGGCTTCGGGGCTGACGCTCTTGCCGATGAAACCATCGACGCCGGCGGCCATGACTTCGCAGATCACCTCCGGGTCGTCGACCATCGACACGACGATCAGCGTGGTGCGCTGCAGTTGGCGGCGCAGTTCGGCGAGGCGGCCGATGCAGGTGAGGCCGGGGAAGCGCAGGTCGAGGATCAGGGTGTCGGGCGTCTCGCCCATGCTGGCCAGCCTGAGCACATCGGCCAGGCTGCCGGCTTCCTCCAGGCACGCCTCGGGCAGGATGCGCCGTACGGTGTTGACCATGGCCTCCCTGAACAGCGGATGGTCATCCGCCACGATGATGCGGCAACTCACGTCGTGGAACTCCCTGTCAGCCGACACATGCTAATTTAGCAGTCACCTGCGGTTTTTTCCCACGCAGCGTGCCGCAAATGCCGACTGGCGCACAAGGACGTTACCCATGAAGTTCGAGAAGAACAACGAGCTGGACCAGGCCAACCTGCGCATCATCGTCGCCTCCTGTGCGATCACCTACGTGGCCTTGCTGGGGTTCCTGCCGGGCCGCTCGCACGCCACCTACCTGCCGGTGCTGCTCTACTACGCGGGGTTCGTGGTGGTGTCGATCGGCATGCGCCAGGCGATCAAGCGTTGGCCCGGGCACTACCCGGCGCGGCGCATCTTCGGCATGCTGGGCGATTACACCGGTACCAGTTTCGGCCTGGTGGTCGGCGGTGAAACCGCGCTGCCGCTGTATGCGGTGATGGTCTGGATCAACCTGGGCAACGGCATGCGCTTCGGCTCGCGCTACCTGGCCATCGCCACCGTGCTGGCCCTGGCCGCGCTGGTTGTGGTGTGGCAACTGACCCCCTATTGGCAGGAACAGCCGTTCCTGCTGCCGATGCTGCTGACCACCAGCACCCTGATTCCGTTCTATGCCCACCTGCTGCTGGAGCGCACGCGCAAGGCAACGGCCCTGGCCGAGGCGGCGACCCGCGAGAAATCCCGCTTCCTGGCCCAGGCCAGCCACGACCTGCGCCAGCCGATCCACTCCATCGGCCTGTTCACCGCCTGCCTGCGCGAAGCGCGGCTGGGCGAGGAAGAGCGGCGCCTGGTGGACAGCATCGACCGCTCCCTGCTCAACGTCTCGCAGTTGTTCCGCTCGATCCTCGACCTGTACACCCTGGACAACGGCCGGGTGCAGCCGAAGTGGGAAACCTTCGCCGTGGACGGTTTCCTGCGCGAGTTGCTGCGCCAGAACAGCGAGGCGGCGCGTTGGGCCGGGGTCGAGATGCGTCTGGTGTCCAGCCGCCACTGGACACGTGCCGACCCGGGGATGCTCGCGACCATGGTGCAGAACGTGCTGTCCAACAGCTTCAAGTACGCCGCCGGGCGCCCGTTGCTGATCGGCGTGCGGCCACGCGGCGAGGGGCTGGCCATCGTCGTCTGCGACCAGGGCCGGGGCATTGCCGAGGAGCACCAGGGTCACGTGTTCGAAGAGTTCTACCGGGTGCGCGAGGCACGTGACAAGGACGTCGAGGGCGTCGGCCTGGGGCTGGCCATCGTCAAGCGGCTTGGGCAACTGATGGGTTTGGCGGTCAGCCTGCGCTCGCGCCAGGGGCATGGCACCACGCTGACCTTGCAAGGCTTGCCCAAGGTGCCGGCACAGGTGGCACGGGCCGTTGCCGACCAGGCCGTGCAGGCCGGCATGCTCACCGGTTTGCGGGTGTGCCTGGTGGAGGATGACCACAACGTCCTGCAGGCCACCAGTGCCCTGCTGCAACGCTGGGGGTGCGAGGTGCAGGCCGAGAGCTCGCCCTTTGGCCTGGCCAGTGACTGCGATGTGATCGTTGCCGACTACGACCTGGGCCCACAGGCCACCGGCATCGACTGCATCGACCAGTTGCGCGCGCAACGCGGCGCCGAAGTGCCGGCGCTGATCATGACCGGCCATGATATCGACAGGCTGCAGGGCGCCTTGCAGGCACGGGGTATCGCGGTACTGGCCAAGCCGGTGCGACCGGCGGAGCTGCGCGCGGCGCTGCGGGGTTTGCGTGAGACCGTGGCGGCGCCGGTCGTCTAGGCCGGCGCCGTCGACCATCACTGGAATACCGGCGCCTGGCCTTCTTTCCAACAGGTGGGGGATGGGGTGTAGATACCCATGCCGGCCACGGCCACCAGGCCGCCGCTGGGCACCTGGCAGTCGTACTGGCCCTTGCTGGTGCTGGCGGTGAAGTAGGTGGTGTTGGAGTCGCTGCGCAGGTTGCTGACTTTGCTCACGGGCACGCCCAGGGTGACCTCGGTGCGTTGCTTGAGGGTGTCGGCGCTGGGGCTGGCGGTCTGGCAGCCGGCCACGGCGGCAAGGCCGGCGAGCAGGACGAGGGACTTGAAAGGGAAGGACTTGAGGATCATCGCGTTGCTTCCTTGGCATTGTTCTCGGTACCGCGCCCGCGCCGCCAGGAAGGGGGCTGGCGGTGGGACGCTTGGCCGACTATAGCGCTGAGGCGGCGTTGCGCGATGTAGGGCGGATGTGCGAGGTGGCACTTTGCCTTGATCGGGTTGCGGGATGCCTGCCCTGACTGCATGCAGGCATCTCGCCGCCCATTCGCAGTCAGCGCTTGAGCACCAAGGTCAGAATGTCATAACTGGCCACCAGCTCACCCAGCTGGTTGGTCACCTCCACATCCCAGGCCACCACGCCTTGTGCCTGTTCCAGCGGGCTGGTCTTGCCCTGGTCGATCTTGCGCTTGCAGGTCAGGCGCGCCTGGATGGTGTCGCCGATGCCCACCGGGGTGATGAAGCGCAGCGTGTCCAGCCCGTAGTTGGCCAGCACCGGACCTTCGCCGGGGCTGACGAACAACCCGGCGGCCGCCGACAGCACGAAGTAGCCATGGGCGATGCGCTTGCCGAACTGCGACTGTCTGGCGGCGATCTCGTCGAAGTGCATGTAGAAGTGATCGCCCGACAGGCAGCCGAAGTTGACCAGGTCGGCCTCGGTCACCGTGCGGCGGTGGGTCAGCAGCGACTCGCCGATGCGCAGGTCGTCGAAATGGCGGCGGAACGGGTGTACTTCGGTTTCGATCACCTCGGCGCCGCGCACGTACTCGCCGGTCACTGCCATCAGCATGCTCGGCGAACCTTGCACCGCGGCGCGCTGCAGGTAGTGCTTGACCGCGCGCAGGCCGCCCAGCTCCTCGCCGCCGCCGGCACGACCGGGGCCGCCGTGCTTGAGCTGCGGCAATGGCGAACCATGCCCGGTGGACTCCTTGGCCGCCTCGCTGTCGAGTACCAGCAACCGCCCGTGCCAGGCCGCCGCCACCGGGATGGCCTTGGCCGCCACGGCGCGGTCGGCGGTGACCAGGCTCGCCACCAGGCTGCCCTTGCCGCGGGCGGCCAGGGCCAAGGCCTCGTCGAGGTCGTCGTAGGCCATCAGCGTGCTGACCGGGCCGAACGCCTCGATATCATGGGCACCGCCCTCGGCATGCGGGTCGCGGGCCAGCAGCAGGGTCGGGGCAAAGAACGCGCCCTCGGCCACGCCATCGCCGACCGGGGTGAAACCGTCACTGGCGCCCAGCAGCTGCTCGCAGGTGGCCAGCAACTGGCGCACGCGCTCGCTGACATCACGCTGCTGGTCATGGGAGGCCAGCGCGCCCATGCGCACGCCTTCCACCGAAGGATCGCCCACCATCACCTTGCGCAAGCGATCGCGCAGGCGGGTGGCCACCGCGTCGATGTGCCTGGCCGGGACGATGGCGCGGCGGATCGCGGTGCATTTCTGCCCGGCCTTGGTGGTCATTTCCCGCGCCACTTCCTTGATGTACAGCTCGAACTCCTCGCTGTCAGGGCTCACGTCCGGACCAAGGATGGCGCAATTCAGCGAGTCGGCCTCGGCGTTGAACGGCACCGAGTTACGGATCAGGTTCGGGGTGACGCGCAGCTTGGCTGCGGTGTCGGCGGAGCCGGTAAAGGTCACCACGTCCTGCCCCTGTAGGCGCTCGAGCAGGTCACCGGTGCTGCCGATCACCAGTTGCAGGCTGCCGGTCGGCAACAGGCCCGATTCGTTCATCAGGCGTACCACGGCCTCGGTCAGGTAGCTGGTGGACGTGGCAGGCTTGACGATGCACGGCATGCCGGCCAGGAAGGTCGGGGCGAATTTCTCCAGCATCCCCCAGATCGGAAAGTTGAAGGCGTTGATATGCACGGCCACGCCCGCACGCGGCACCAGGATATGGCTGCCGGCGAAATGGCCTTGCTTGCCCAGGGGGATCGCCGGGCCTTCATGCACCAGGTTGCCCGACGGCAGTTCGCGGCGGCCCATGCTCGAATAGGCGAACAGCGTGGCGTTGCCGCCTTCGATGTCGATCCAGCTGTCGGCGCGGGTGGCGCCGCTGTGATGGGACAGGGCGTAGAGCTGCTCCTTGCGCTCGGCCAGGTACAGCGCCAGGGCCTTGAGCCGGGCGGCGCGCTGCTGGAAATCCATGGCCAGTAGCTGCTTCAGGCCCTGGGCGCGGGCAAAGTCCACGGCCTCGGCGAAATCCGGGCGCTCTTCGTGGCTGTAGGCCAGGACGTGGCCATCAAGGGCGCTGCGCAGGGCCTGGGCGCCGTGCTGGCCGATCCAGCGGCCGGCGATGAAGCTTTGCAGGGTAGGGGCGGCGGACATGCTGTTCTCCTTTGAAGGGCGCGGTTACCAGAGCGCCAGGGTGTAGCCGATGATCAGGCGGTTTTCGTCCACGGCATTGGTCAGGCCATTGCCGGAACGGAAGGTGACGTTGCGCCAACGCAGGCTGACGTCCTTGAACGGGCCGCTCTGGATCACGTAGGTGATGTCGGTGTCGCGTTCGCGCTCGCGGCCATTGCTGACCGTGGTGGTTTCGGCGTGGCGGCCGTCGGTGTAGCGGGTCATGAAGCTCAGCCCGGGGATGCCCATGGCCACGAAGTCGTAGTCGTAGCGCAGCTGCCAGGAGTCGAGCCCGGCGCGGGTGAAGGTGTTGTAGGTGACCAGGTTGACGGTGTACGGATCGCCGCCGTTGAGGAACGGGAAGGCGCTGTCGCCGGACATCTGCTGCCAGGTGGCGGTGAACTTGTGGGCCTTCACGCCCAGGGTGAACATGGCGTTGAAGTTGCGGTTATCGATGTTGCCCGCGCGCTCGGCGCCGTCGCCGCGGCTGTCGAAGTAGCGCAGGTCGCTGCGCAGGCTGACACCCTCGGCCAAGGGCTGGGTATGCACAAAACCGACGTACTGCTGGCGGTAGATGTCCTCGAGCTTGGCGTAGTAGTAGCTGACGCTGGCCTGCGGGGTGATGGCGTAGCTGCCGCCGCCGAAGTCGAAGTGGTCGCTGCTGGCGGCGCCGTAGCCGATATCATCGCGCCCGGACGAGTCGCGCAGGTTGGCCTTGGTCAGGCGCCCGCCGTTGAAGGTCAGGCCATCCAGCTCCTGGCTGGTCAGCAGGCCGCCCTGGAAGGTCGAGGCCAGCAGGCGGGTGTCGTTGTACACAACCACCGGCAGGATCGGCTGCAGAGTGCCCAGGCGCAGGGTGCTCTTGGAGACCCGCAGCTTGGCGGTCAGGCCCAGCTCGCTGTAGTCGTCCACTGGTTCCAGGCTGTTTGGCCCGTAGGGCAGCAGGCCGGTGTTGCGTCGGTCGCGGCTGGAGTCGAGCTTGATGCCCAGTTGACCCATGGCGTCCACCCCGACACCAACCGGCCCCTCGGTGAAACCCGACTCGAAGCGGGCGGTGAAGCCCTGGCCCCATTCCTCGGCCTTGCTCTGCGGGGCGTTGCTCTGGCGGAAGTCGCGGTTGATGTAGTGGTTGCGCAGTTCGAGGCGGGCGTGACTGTCAGCGATAAAGTCCGCCATGGCCGGCAAGGGCAGGGCGAGGGTGGCCAGCCAGGCGGCTGACTTGAGGTGCGTGCGGTTCATTGTTGTTGTACCCGACGTTGTTATTGTTCTTGAGGTCAGTGCTTGCTGGCACCGGCGGCGCCGATACCGGTCATCGAGCGGATGAACTGGGCCAGGTAGCGCCCACGTTCTTCGCGCGCTCGCTGCGAGCCGTCGGTGACCGAGAAGGCCCAGGCCGCGAGGAAGGCCAGCGACATGGAGAACAGCGCTGGGTTGCTGTAGGGGAACAGCGCCCGTTCGTTGTGCAGCACGTTGACCCACACCGCCGGGCCCAGCACCACCAGCACGATCGCCGAGACCAGCCCGGCCAGGCTGCCGCCCACCGCGCCACGGGTGGTCAGGCCCTTCCAGACCATCGAGAGCAGCAGCACCGGGAAGTTGACCGAGGCGGCCACCGCCAGTACCAGGCCGGAGAGGAAGGCGATGTTCTGCGACTCGAACAGCAGCCCCAGCAGCACCGCGAACAGGCCGATCCCCAAGGTGGCCAGGCGCGATACGCGCATTTCTTCCTGCTCGCTGGCCTGGCCCTTGCGCACCACGCAGGCGTACAGGTCGTGGGATACCGCCGAGGCGCCGGACAGCGCAAGGCCGGCGACCACGGCGAGGATGGTGGCGAAGGCCACCGCCGAGATGAAGCCGAGGAACAGGTTGCCGCCCACCGCCTGGGCCAGGTGCACCGCGACCATGTTGCCGCCGCCGATGATCGCCCCGGTGGCGTCGCGATAGGACGGCTCGGTACCGACCATGACGATGGCGCCGAAGCCGATGACGATCAGCAGCAGATAGAAGTAGCCGATGAAGCCGGTGGCGTAGAACACGCTCTTGCGCGCTTCCTTGGCGTCGCTGACGGTGAAGAAGCGCATGAGGATATGCGGCAGGCCGGCAGTGCCGAACATCATCCCCAGGCCCAGGGAAATGGCATCCACCGGGTTGGACAGCAGCGCGCCCGGCGCCATGATTGCCTGGCCCTTGGCGTGCACGGCCACGGCGCTGGCGAACATTGCCTCGGTGCTGAAGCCGAAATGCCTGAGCACCATGAACGCCATGAAGGTGGTGCCAGAGAGCAGCATCACCGCCTTGATGATCTGCACCCAGGTGGTGGCGAGCATGCCGCCGAAGGTGACGTACAGCACCATCAGCGCACCCACCAGCATCACCGCGTACAGGTAGTTGATGCCGAACAGCAGCTCGATCAGCTTGCCGGCGCCGACCATCTGCGCCACCAGGTACATCAGCGCCACGGCCAGGGTGCCGAAGGCCGAGGTCAGGCGCACCGGAGCCTGGGCCAGGCGGTAGGAGACCACGTCGGCGAAGGTGTACTTGCCCAGGTTGCGCAGGCGCTCGGCGATCAGGAACAGGATGATCGGCCAGCCGGCCAGCACACCCAGGGCATACAGCAGGCCGTCGTAGCCGTTCATGAACATCATCGCCGAGATGCCCAGGAAGGACGCGGCGCTGATCATGTCGCCAGCGATCGCCAGGCCGTTCTGCATGCCGGTGAGGCCGCCGCCGGCGGTGTAGAAGTCGCTGGCCGAGCGGGTGCGCAAGGCGGCCCAGCGGGTCACCAGCAAGGTGAAGCAGACGAACACCAGAAACATCGAGATGGCGGTCCAGTTCATCGCGCGCACTCCTGCTTGACCACTTCGTTGAGCGGGTCGATGACGCGGTTGGCACGGTGCATGTAGATGCCGGTGAGGGCGAAGGACAGCAGCACCATCAGCACGCCCACCAGCATGCCGACGCTGGTCACGCCGCCGCTGAGGGACTGGCCGAGCACGCCCGGGGCGAAGGCCACCAGCAGGACGAAGCCGTAATAGGCGACAAACATGGTCAGGGTCAGGCTGCCGTTGAGGCGGCGCTTGCGCTTGATCAGTTGCACGAAGGCGGGGTGGTTGCTGATGGTTTCGATGTGTTCGGGTGTCATGGGAGCGTTCTCTCTGGCTGTTGTAATTGTTTTTCAGGTCACGCGGGTTGCCGAGGGCTTCATCGCTGGCTTGCCAGCGATGAAGGTAATGCGGTCTCAAAGCTGATCGAAGTCGAGCACCACCTTGTCGCTCAGCGGGTAGGTCTGGCACGACAGCACATACCCGGCGGCCACTTCGTAGTCTTCCAGGGCATGGTTGCTGTCCATCTCCACCTCGCCCTCGATCACCTTGCACTTGCAGGTCGAGCACACCCCGGCCTTGCACGAGTACGGCAGCTCGGCGCCGATGGCATTGCCGGCGTCGAGCACGCTGCGGGTGTTGCGCGGCAGGTCGAAGGCCAGGGCGCGGCCATCGCTGATCACGGTCACCTGGCTGACCGCCGAATCCAGCTCACGGGCCGCTTCACGGGCCTCGCGGCGGGCTTCGCTGCCGGCGGCGGCGAACAGTTCATAGTGGATGCGCGCCTTGTCCATGCCGTTGGCCTGCAGGCTGTCGCGCACGGTTTCGGTCATGGCCTGGGGGCCGCAGATGAAGGCGGCATCGAGTGAGGTCACGTCGAGCCAGCGGGAGAACAGCTGGCCGCACTTGTCGGCGTCGATGCGGCCGTTGTACAGGTCGACGTCCTGTTGCTCGCGGCTGAACACGAAGATCAGGTTGAGGCGGTCGAGGTACTGGTTCTTCAGGTCCTCGAGGCGGTCGCGGAACAGCGCGCTGTTGCTGGCACGGTTGCCGTACAGCAAGGTGAAGCGGCTGTCTGGTTCAGTGGCCAGCGTGGTGGCGACCAGCGACAGGAGCGGCGTGATGCCGCTGCCGGCGGCCACGCCCAGATAGTTGCCCCGGCGCGTCGGCTCCAGCGGCACGAAGAAGTTGCCCGACGGTGGCATCACCTCCAGTTGCTGGCCGGCCTTGAGCACTTCGTTGGCGAAGGCCGAGAAGCGCCCACCGGGCACGCGCTTGACCGCCACGCGCAGCTCGCCATCCTGCACTGCGCTGCAGATCGAATAGGAACGGCGCACTTCCTCGTCATCGAGCTGGGTGCGCATGACCAGGTACTGGCCCTGGGTGAAACGGAACTCATCGCGCAGGTGCGCGGGCACGTCGAAGGCGATGGACACCGCGTCGCGGGTTTCCTGTCGCACTTGCTTGATGGTCAGGCTGTGAAACTGGCTCATGGCATTCTCCACGGCTCAAAGGCATTTGAAATAGTCGAACGGTTCCAGGCAGGCGCGGCAGCGGTACAGGGCCTTGCAGGCGGTGGAGCCGAACTGGCTGAGCAGTTCGGTATCGGCGCTGCCGCACTGCGGGCAACACACGCTGGGTGCCGCACCGCGCAGGTTGGCGTGGCCCTCGGGTGGGGCGATGCCGTAGGCGCGCAGCCGCTCACGGCCTTGCGCACTGATCCAGTCGGTGCTCCATGCCGGGGTGAGACGACGCTCCAGCGCAGGCTCAGCGAAGCCGGCCTGTTCCAGGGCCTGGCGAATGTCACTCTCGATCACCTCGGTGGCCGGGCAGCCGGAGTAGGTCGGGGTGACCACCAGGTGCAGGTGGCCGGCGCGCCAGTCGAGGTCGCGCACGACACCCAGGTCGACCACGCTGACTACCGGTACTTCCGGGTCCATCACCTCGGCCAGCACCGCCCAGGCCCGGCTCAGGTCGCCATCGCGCAAGGCCCTGGCGCCGCGGTCGCCGGCGATCAGCTCACCAGGTCGCATCGGGGTAGGCTCGCGGCAGGAACTGCATTTCAGCCAGCAGCAGGCCGAGGTGTTCGCTGTGCAGGCCCTTGCGCCCGTCCAGGTAGAAGTGGCTGGCGGCCTTGGGCAGGGGCAGGTCGACCGAGGCGAAGATGGCCGTGACGGTGTTCAGCCAGTGCTGGGCGATCCGCGCCGGGTCGGCGCCGATACCGGCATTGGCCAACTGGACTTCGCCGTCATTGGCCACGCTCAATTCGACCGTGAAGCGCCACAGTGTCGGGATGGCTTCGAGCATGCGCCGACGGCTTTCTTCAGTGCCGCCGCCCAGGCGCTGCACCCACTCGCCGGAGCGGCGCAGGTGGTAGGTGACTTCTTTCAGGGCCTTGGCGGCGATGCCGGCGATGCGTTCATCGCTGGAGGCCGTGAGCCCTTCGAGCGTGGCGTGGTGCCAGGCGTCGTAGAGGAACTGCTTGAGCATGGTGACGGCGTAGTCGCCGTTGGGTTGCTCGACCAGCAGCAGGTTGCGGTAGGCGCGCTCGTCGCGGCGGAACGCCAGGGCATCGGCGTCGCGGCCGTCGTCCAACAGTTCGGCGGCATAGTCCAGCCAGTTGCGCGCCTGGCCCACCAGGTCGAGGCCGACGTTCATCAGCGCCAGTTCTTCTTCCAGCGCCGGCGCCTTGCCGCACCACTCGCACAGGCGCTGGCCCTGGACCAGGGCGCTGTCGCCGAGCAGCAGCAGGTATTGGATGAGTGCTTGCTTGTGCATGGCGGGCCTCACATGTGTCCGACTTCGGCGGGCAGCTCGTAGAAGCTGGCATGGCGGTAGATCTTGTCGTCCGCCGGGGCGAACAGCGGGTCTTTCTCGTCGGGCGAAGAGGCGGTGATCAGCGCCGAGGGCACCACCCACAGGCTCACGCCTTCGCTGCGGCGGGTGTACAGCTCGCGGGCGTTCTCGATGGCCATGGCGGCGTCGGCGGCATGCACGCTGCCGACGTGCTTGTGGTTCAGGCCGTGCTTGCTGCGCACGAATACTTCGTAGAGGGTCCAGTCAGACATGCTCGATCTCCGCATCGATGGCCGCTTCAGGCGGCATTCTTGTTCTGTTGCTTGCGCGCATAGGCCACGGCGGCCTCGCGTACCCACGCGCCGTTTTCGATGGCCTTGCGGCGTGTTGCGACGCGCTCCTGGTTGCATGGGCCGTTGCCCTTGAGCACCTCGTAGAACTCTTCCCACTGGATCTGGCCGAAGTCGTAATGGCCGCGTTCGGCGTTCCACCTGAGCTCAGGGTCGGGAGCGGTGCAGCCGAGCAGTTCCAGCTGTGGCACGGTCTGGTCGATGAAGCGCTGGCGCAGTTCGTCGTTGCTCTGGCGCTTGATCTTCCAGGCCATGGACTGGGCGCTGTTGGGCGAATGTTCGTCGCTGGGGCCGAACATCATCAGCGCCGGCCACCACAGGCGGTCGATGGCGTCCTGGACCATGTCCTTCTGCGCCTGGGTACCGTGGCGCATCATGGTCAGCAGCAGTTCGTAGCCCTGGCGCTGGTGGAAGCTTTCTTCCTTGCAGATGCGGATCATGGCGCGGGAGTAAGGGCCGTAGGAGGTGCGCTGCAGCACCACCTGGTTGACGATCGCCGCGCCGTCCACCAGCCAGCCCACCGCGCCCATGTCGGCCCAGCTCAGGGTCGGGTAGTTGAAGATGCTGGAATACTTGGCCTTGCCGCTGTGCAGCTTGGCGATCTCTTCGTCGCGGTCGGCGCCAAGGGTTTCCATGGCGCTGTACAGATACAGGCCGTGGCCGGCCTCATCCTGGATCTTGGCCATCAACTGCAGCTTGCGCTTGAGCGAAGGGGCGCGAGTGACCCAGTTGCCTTCCGGGAGCATGCCGACGATCTCGGAATGGGCGTGCTGGGAAATCTGGCGGATGAGCGTCTGGCGGTAAGCCTCGGGCATCCAGTTCTTGGCTTCGATCTTGATCTCGGCGTCGATCTTCTCCTGGAAGGCGCGCTCTTCGGGTGACATCTCTTCCAGGGTCTTCAGGCGTTTGACGCCGGTTTCTACGAGCTGTGCGTACATGGTCGGGCTCCCGCTGATGGGTTGCTTGGGGCGTGGGTCATTTATAAGCGATACAAAACACAACATCAAACAGTATTTGATGTATCAAATAAGATTTGTGTATCGCTTTCGCATGAGCTGGCCGGGCGTGGCAGTGGGCTTGCCCCCGCGATTACGTTCGGCCAGGCGAAAAAAAGCCCCGGAACTTGGCCGGGGCTTTCCAGGAAGCGCTATCGGTCAGCTGGCCAGCCGCTTGTCATACACATGACAGGCCTTGCCTTCCGAGCGTTTCAGCGTGCCGCACGGCTGCAACTGGATCTGCGTGCTGATGCCGATGTAGGTCTTGATCTGCTTCGCCAGTTCACCCACCACCTGCTTGCGCTGGCCCTCGTCGAGGTACTGGCTGTCGCTGCGCAGTTCAACATGCACCTCGACGCTGTCGAGATTGCCATTACGATACAGGTGAATCTCATACAGCTCGGAAAGCTGTTTTATCTTGAGTACCTGCTCCTCGATCTGCGTCGGGAACACATTGACCCCGCGAATGATCAGCATGTCGTCGCTGCGCCCGGTGATCTTGCCGATGCGCCGCATCGGCCGCGCCGTGCCCGGCAGCAGGCGGGTGAGGTCGCGGGTGCGGTAGCGCACCATCGGCAACGCCTCCTTGCTCAGCGAGGTGAACACCAGCTCGCCGAGCTGGCCGTCCGGCAGCACCTGGCCTGTGACCGGATCAATGATCTCGGGGTAGAAATGGTCTTCCCAGATGGTCGGGCCGTCCTTGGTCTCGATGCACTCCATGGCCACGCCCGGGCCCATGATTTCCGACAGCCCGTAGATATCCAGGGCGTCGATGCCCAGGCGCTGCTCGATGGCGCGGCGCAGTTCGTCGGTCCAGGGTTCGGCGCCGAAGATGCCCAGGCGCAGCTTGAGGTCGTGCGGGTCGATGCCCTGGCGCTCGATCTCGTCGGCGAGGTTGAGCATGTACGAGGGGGTGACCATGATGATGTCCGGCTGGAAGTCGCGGATCAGCTGCACCTGCTTCTCGGTCTGGCCGCCGGACATGGGGATCACCGTGCAGCCCAGGCGCTCGGCGCCGTAGTGCGCGCCCAGGCCGCCGGTGAACAGGCCGTAGCCGTAGGAGACATGCACCTTGTCGCCGCGGCGCCCGCCGGCGGCGCGAATCGAGCGCGCCACCACGTTGGCCCAGGTGTCGATGTCGTTCTGGGTGTAGCCGACCACGGTCGGCTTGCCGGTGGTGCCGCTGGAGGCGTGCAGGCGCACCACCTGGTCCTGGGGCACGGCAAACATGCCGTAGGGGTAGTTGTCGCGCAGGTCGTTCTTGCCGGTGAAGGGGAAGCGGGCCAGGTCCTCCAGCGATTTCAGGTCGTCGGGGTGGGCGCCGCAGGCGTCGAAGCGCTGGCGGTACAGCGGCACATTGGCGTAGGCGTGGTTCAGGCTCCAGCGCAGGCGCTCCAGCTGGTGCTGGCGCAGTGCGTCTAGGCTGGCGGTTTCCATCGGGTCGAGCAGGGCGCGGTCGGCATCATGGTAGAGATTCATGGTTTCACTCGAATTGTTCTTGTCGTGGGCCGGGGCCCTGAGTGTCATGGCAGGCAGCATACTGCCCGCGTCGCGCGGCGTCTCTGGCGGCTGATCAGAGGCGTTCGATCACCAGGGCGATGCCCTGGCCGACGCCGATGCACATGGTGCACAGGGCGTAACGGCCACCGGTCTGCTCCAGCTGGTGCAGGGCGGTGGTGACCAGGCGTGCGCCGCTCATGCCCAGCGGGTGGCCCAGGGCAATGGCGCCACCGTTGGGGTTGACCCGCGGATCGTCGTCGGCCAAGCCCAGCTCGCGCAGCACGGCCAGGCCCTGGGCGGCAAAGGCTTCGTTGAGCTCGATCACGTCCATGTCGGCCAGCGCCAGGCCGGTCAGCGCCAGTACCTTGTGGGTCGCCGGCACCGGGCCGATGCCCATTAGGCGTGGTTCGACGCCCGCCACCGCCAGGCCGAGCACCCGGCCACGGGCCTTGAGGCCGTGGCGTTGCGCGGCCCGTGGGCTGGCCAGCAGCAGGGCGCAGGCGCCGTCATTGACCCCCGAGGCATTGCCGGCGGTGACGCTGCCGCCCTCACGGAACGGCGTGCCCAGGCGCGCCAGTTGTTCCAGGGTGGTGTCGCCTCGTGGATGTTCATCGTGCTCGACGCGTTTGGCCGGGCCTTTGCGCTGCGGGATCTCCACCGCGACGATCTCCTGGGCCAGGCGGCCATTGGCCTGGGCGGCGGCGGCCTTGAGCTGGCTGCGCAGGGCGAAGGCATCCTGGTCTTCGCGGGAGATGTCGAAGCGCTCGGCGACGTTCTCCGCGGTTTCGGGCATCGAATCGATGCCGTATTGCGCCTGCATCGACGGGTTGACGAAGCGCCAGCCGATGGTGGTATCGAACAGTTGCGCGCTGCGGCCAAAGGCCTGTTCCGACTTGCCCATGACGAAGGGTGCCCGCGACATCGACTCGACGCCGCCGGCCAGCATCAGCCCGGCTTCGCCGCAGCGCAGGGCGCGGGCAGCGTTGCCGATGGCGTCGAGGCCCGAGCCGCACAGGCGGTTGATCGTGGTGCCGGGCACCTCGATCGGCAGCCCGGCCAGCAGGCCGGCCATGCGCGCGACGTTGCGGTTGTCTTCGCCGGCCTGGTTGGCGCAGCCGAGGATCACATCGTCCAGCGCCGCCCAGTCCAGCCCGGGATGGCGTGCCATCAGCGCCTTGATCGGCACCGCGGCCAGGTCGTCGGGGCGCACGCTCGACAGGGCGCCGCCGTAGCGGCCGATGGGGGTGCGCACGGCATCGATGATCAGCGCGTGGGGCAGGCTGGCGTCAGTCATTTGAAGTCTCCGGCGACAGCACGGTGCCGCGCACTTTGTAGGATTTGCCGTGGAACAGGGCGATCAGCTCGCCCTGCTGGTTCTCGATGCGCACGTCGTAGTTGCCGGTGCGGCCTTTGCGGCTTTGTTCGCTGGCGCTGGCCTGCAGGCGGTCGCCGAGGCGCGCCGGGGCCACATAGTCGATGCTGCAACCCAGGGCCACGGCCGCTTCATCGTAGCTGTTGCAGGCAAAGGCGAATGCCGAATCGGCCAGGGCGAACAGGTAGCCGCCATGGCAGGTGCCGTGGCCCTGGATCATGTCGGCGCGCACGGTCATGCCCAGGCGGGCGCTGCCGGGGCCGGCTTCGAGCAGTTCGATGCCCAGGCCCTGGCTGGCGGCGTCACGGCCGAACATGGCCTCGGCGCAGGCGCGGGCCAAAGCGTGTGCGGATTGATCAGCCATGCAGGCGGCCTCCTTCGGCGTGGGTGCGGCGCAGCAACAGGGACGGGCGGTAACGTTCCTCGCCGTAGCTGCGTTGCAGGTTGTCGAGCACGTTCAGGGTGTAGCCGATGCCCAGGTCGTCGGCCCAGGTCAACGGCCCGCGCGGGTAGTTGACCCCGGCGCGCATCGCCAGGTCGATGTCGCCGGGGGTGGCGACGCCTTGCAGCACGGCATCGGCGGCTTCGTTGGCGAGCATGGCGACGGTGCGCAGCACCACCAGGCCGGGCAGGTCGGCCACCGGGCAGGCGCTCAGGCCGGCCTGGGCAAGCAGGGCGACGGCCTGGTCCAGGGCCACGGCGCTGCATTCGGCGCCGTGGCTGATGGCCAGGCGCGGGGCGCTGGCGTAGTCCAGGGCCAGGTCAAGCAGCACCAGGTTGCGCAAGCCGTCCTCGCGGGCGCGCTGGCTGGCCAGGCGGCCATCGGACAACGCCAGGGTGGCATCTGCCACACGGAGCAGGCCGGTGCCGGCGCGCTCGGTGACGCCGACACCGTTAGCGCGCAAGCGCTCGACCAGGGGCTGCAGGGCACCCAGGTCACCTTCCACCGTGCAGCGTTCGACAGACGTCTGGCTGGTCAATGTCGCGGGCTGTAGCCGTTCGGCACCCTCGGCGTAGCTGTAAAAGCCCTGGCCGGTCTTGCGCCCGAGGCGCCCGGCATCGACCAGCTCTTTCTGCACCAGCGATGGCTGAAAGCGGAAATCGCCATAGAAGGCTTCGAACACCGAGCAGGTCACCGCGTAGTTGACGTCGTGGCCGATCAGGTCGGTCAGTTCGAAGGCGCCCATGCGAAAGCCCCCGGCGTCGCGCAGCAGGGCATCGAGGGTGGCGCAGTCGGCGGCGCCTTCCTGCAGCAGGCGCAGGCTTTCGGCATAGAAGGGTCGGGCCACGCGGTTGACGATAAAGCCCGGCGTCGAGCGGGCATGCACCGGTTGCTTGCCCCAGGCCCGGGCGGTGTCGTAAAGCGTGGCCGCCAGGCTTGGCGCAGTGGTCAGTCCGGAGACGACCTCCACCAGCGCCATCAAGGGCGCCGGGTTGAAGAAGTGCATGCCAATGACCCGTTCCGGGTGCTTGAGCCCGGCGGCGAGGCTGGTGATCGACAGCGAGGAAGTGTTGCTGGCCAGGATGCAGTTCGTGGCGCACAGGGCTTCAAGCCGACGCAGCAGGTCCTGTTTGACTGGCAGTTGTTCGACGATGGCTTCGATCACCAGATGGGCGTCGGCCAGGGCGTCGAGGCTGTCCACCGGTTGCAGCCGGTCGCGGATCGCGCTGCGGCTGTCAGGCGCAAGCTTGCCTTGTTCCACCTGCCGGCCGAACAGGCGATCGATGCCTTCGATCGCCTGCTCGGCGGCGCCGGGGCGCGTATCGTAGAGGCGCACGGGATGGCCGGCCTGGGCCGCCACCTGGGCGATGCCGGCCCCCATCGCGCCTGCGCCGATCACTGCCACCAGGGCGTCGTTGTCGAGTGCGGCCATGGTCAGCGCCCCTTGAACACGGGTGTGCGTTTGTTCATGAAGGCGCTGACGCCCTCGCGGTAGTCCTCGCTGCGCCCGGCCAGGCGCTGAAAGTCGCGCTCCAGTTCCAGCTGTTCATCGAAGCGGTTGTCGAAACTCTGGTTGAGGGCACGCTTGATCAAGGCCAGGCCATAGGTGGGCTGGGCCGCCAGGTGACGGGCCAGGCCGAGTGCTTCGTCGCGCAGCGCGGCATCGTCCACCACCCGGTGGATCAACCCCCATTGCTCGGCCTGCTCGGCGCTCAGGCGCTCGCCCAGCATGGCCAGCGCCTTGGCCCGGGCCATGCCGACCAGTCTGGGCAGCAGCCAGGTGCCGCCGGAGTCCGGCACCAGGCCAATCTTG
Organism: Pseudomonas sp. FG36; assembly: GCF_057809275.1. Taxonomy (NCBI): domain Bacteria; kingdom Pseudomonadati; phylum Pseudomonadota; class Gammaproteobacteria; order Pseudomonadales; family Pseudomonadaceae; genus Pseudomonas; species Pseudomonas sp. FG36. The sequence continues at coordinate 23,940 of NZ_JBMDJQ010000039.1, read as the reverse complement.
CAGAACGCCTGGATGAAGCTCGCCGAACGTGCCGCCAGCACCAGGTCGCAGGCCAGTGGCAGGTTGGCGCCGGCACCGGCGGCCACGCCGTTGACCGCGCAGATCACCGGCAGCGGCAGGTCGCGCAGGCTGCGCACCAGCGGGTTGTAGAACTGTTCGATGGACTGGCCAAGGTCGGGCAGCTCGGCGCCGGGCGCGACATTGCGGTCGGCCAGGTCCTGGCCTGCGCAGAAGCCACGGCCTTCGCCGGTCAACAGCAGTACCCGGGCGTGTTCGCTGTGGCGTACCTGCTTCAAGGCCTCGCGCACCTCCAGGTGCATCGCGGTATTGAAGCTGTTGAGCTGCTCGGGCCGGTTGAGCGAGAGGAGGGCAACGCCGTCGTCGCCGATGGAAAACAGGATGTGTTGGAAAGACATGACTGGCTCGCTCCGTCAGTCGGTGGAAGGCTTATAGCCCTTGGAATCGGGCCGGGCGTTTTTCCTGGAAGGCGCGGATGCCTTCGTTGCGGTCGGCGGTGCCGGCCAGCAGGGTGAAGGCGTGGCGCTCGAAGCGCAGGCCGCTCGCCAGGTCCATGTCCTGGGCCTTGAGCAGCGCCTCCTTGGCCAGACGCACCGCCAGCGGCGCCTTGGCGGCGATCGCTACGGCCACCTGCAGGGCACGCTCGACGGTGAGTTCGGGCTCGGTGACTTCACTGATCAGGCCGGCCTGCAGGGCATGACGGGCGCTGATGGCCTCGCCGCCGAGAACCATCTGCATGGCTAGCGGCTTGCCCACGGCTCGCAGCAGGCGCTGGGTGCCGCCGGCGCCGGGGAGGATGCCGAGGTTGATTTCCGGCTGGCCGAAACGGGCGTCGCTGCCGGCGATGACGATATCGGCGCACATGACCAGTTCGCAGCCGCCGCCGAGGGCGAAGCCGTTGACGGCGGCGATCAAGGGCTTGCCGAAGCCGGCGATGCGCTGCCAGTGGGCCGCGCGTGGATCGTCGAGGATGCCGACCAGGTCGCGCTGGGCCATTTCGTTGATATCGGCGCCGGCGGCGAAGGCCTTGCGGCTGCCGGTGATGACCACGGCTCGGATCTGCGGATCCTGGTCGGCGGCATGCAGTTCTGCGGCCAGCTCTTCCAGCAGCGCTGTGTTCAGGGCGTTCAGGGCTTGCGGGCGGTGCAGGGTGATCAGGCGGACACCGTCCGCCGGGGCCTGCACGATGAGGTTGCTTGGCATGGAGTACCTCGGGCTGCACGTTCGGCGCCGGCTAGGGCCGGCTTTTCTTGGAGTTGTTCGTGGTGCTGGGGCAAGTATATGTTCAAAATGATACATAAAATCAACATTGAAATTGTAATTTCGTATCTGTATGTGAGGCGAGCGACGCTATCGCGGGGCAAGCCCGCTCCCACGCCAGCTTGCTTTTATAGCCGATATTGGGGGCGGACTTGCCCAGCTATGAGGTCTTCACAGGTCTGAAGCTTGGTGAAGAAAGCGATACACCAACAAGGCATTGACTAAGTGATTTGATCTGATACAGGATCGACAAGTCTTCTGAATCATATCGAGAGCCAGACCCATGCCCTGCTACCGTCTCGACGGCCTGACCCCCGTGGTCCACCCCAGCGCCTACGTACATCCCAGCGCCGTGCTGATCGGCGACGTGCTGGTCGGCGCAAACTGCTACATCGGCCCCTTGGCCTCGCTGCGCGGCGATTTCGGGCGAATCATCCTGGAAGAGGGCGCCAACCTGCAGGACACCTGCGTGATGCACGGTTTTTCCGGCGGCGACACGGTGGTCGAGCGCAACGGCCATATCGGCCATGGCGCCGTGCTGCACGGCTGCCGGATCGGCGAGGATGCCCTGGTCGGCATGAACGCGGTGGTCATGGACGGCGCGCATATCGCCCCGCGCTGCATCGTCGCCGCCACGGCCTTCGTCAAGGCTGGTTTCGAATGCCCGCAGCAACACCTGGTGGTCGGCGTGCCGGCCGTGGCCAAGCGCCCGCTCAGCGACCAGGAACTGGCCTGGAAACAGCGTGGTACCGCCGAATACCACAACCTTGCCCGGCGTTGCCTGAGCGCACTGGTGGAATGCCCGCCATTGACTGCGCCGGAGCAGGACCGCCCGCGCATGGGCGACTCCGGCGTCAGGCCCAAGGCCGAGGGCGCTGCATGAGCCTTGCGCGGTCGCGGCAGGCAGGTATAGTCGAGGCTTTAGCCGCGCCTCGTTCCCCCATGAGCAGCCTTGCCCCCCTGAATCACCTGATCACCCGTTTCCAGGAGCAGACGCCGATCCGCGCCAGCTCCCTGATCATCACCCTCTACGGCGATGCCATCGAACCCCATGGCGGCACGGTCTGGCTGGGCAGCCTGATCAACCTGCTGGAGCCGATGGGCATCAACGAGCGGCTGATCCGCACCTCGATCTTCCGCCTGACCAAGGAAGGCTGGCTGACCGCCGAAAAGGTCGGCCGGCGCAGCTATTACAGCCTCACCGGCACCGGCCGGCGGCGCTTCGAAAAAGCCTTCAAGCGCGTCTACAGCGCCAGCCTGCCAGCCTGGAACGGCGCCTGGACCCTGGTGCTGCTGGCCCAGCTCGACGCCACCAAGCGCAAGGCCGTGCGTGAAGAGCTCGAGTGGCAAGGCTTCGGCGTCATGGGCGCGAATCTGCTGGGCTGCCCGCGCACCGATCGCGCCGACCTGGCCGCCACCCTGCGCGAGCAGGACGCCGAGGACGACTGCATCGTCTTCGAGACCCTCGCCCAGGAAGTGCTGGCCTCCAAGGCCCTGCGCGCCCAGGTGCGGGAAAGCTGGAACATCGAGGAACTGGGCCAGCACTACAGCGAGTTCATCCGCCTGTTCCGCCCGTTGTGGCAGGCGATGAAGGACCTGGACGCGCCAAGCCCGCAGGACTGCTTCCTGGCGCGCACGCTGCTGATCCACGAGTACCGCCGCCTGCTGCTGCGTGATCCGCAGTTGCCGGACGAGCTGTTGCCGGGGGATTGGGAAGGGCGCGCGGCGCGGCAGCTGTGCCGCAACCTGTACCGGCTGGTGCAGGGCAGGGCGGAGGAATATCTGGCCAGTGCGCTGGAGACGGCAGATGGGCCGTTGCCGGATGCCAACGAGAGCTACTATCGACGCTTTGGCGGGCTTGGCTGAGTGAAAGGAGCGGGCAAGCCCTCTTGTGCGAAGAGGGCTTGCAGATTGTCAGATGACAAAGAACCCATGGGTTCCGTCACGCCCCAACTGATCCACCAAACCGAACTCCCAATCCAGATACCCCTGCATCGCTTCGCGCGGGTTATCCGTACCCTCGTAGGGCCGCCGATAACGATCGATGCGCGGCGCGCCCAGGCGCTGCTCACCTTGTTCGGTCGGCAGCCCGGCGGCGCTCCAGGCGCTGTTGCCGCCCTCGAGCACGAACACCGGCTTGCCGCTCAGGGCCGCCACCTCCGGTGCGGCATAGCGCGCCAGTTGGCTCGAGCCGCAGGTCAGGACGAAGTGCCGTGCTGCCGGTAATGAGGCCAGTACTTCCTCAAGTTGGCTACGCAGCGCCCACACCGCACCGGGAATATGCTGCCTGACATGGTTGGCGCTGGTGGTGAAGTCCAGTACCTGGGTACCCGGTTCTGATAGCCAGTTGGCGAGGAGGGCGGGGCTGATGGTCTCGGCCTGGGGTGGCGCCGGCACGGGCGCGACCCAGGCACCGGGTTCCTTGAAGTCGCCCGATGACAACCCATCGAGCACCGCCACCGCCCAGCCCATCTGCGCCAGCCACGACGCGCTCATGTTGGCGCGCACGCCGTCGTCGTCCACCAGCACCAGGCGCGCGCCACGCACGCTGGCGACATGGTCGGTCTCCTGCACCAGTTGGCCACCGGGTGTGGAGCGGGCGCCGGGCAGGTGGCCCAAGGCAAACTCCTCGGGCGTGCGCACATCGAACAGGTAGGTGGTGCGCTGCGCTTCGGCCTGCCATTGGCGCAGGCCTGCCAGATCGATGCGTGCCACACCGGCGCGGTCGGCCACCTGGCGGGCGCGTTGCGCGGCACTGTCGCGGGTGGTGGCGGTCACTGCGCGGAAACGGCGCGACTGGCCTTGCTCCAGGGTTTGCCCAGCGAGAGTCCAGCCGATGGTGCCGTTGCGCAGGGCCGCCACCGGGTTGGGGACGCCGGCATTGACCAGCGACTGGGTGCCGATGATGCTGCGGGTGCGCCCGGCGCAATTGACGATCACCCGGGTGGCCGGATCGGGGGCCAGCTCCGCCACGCGCAGCACCAGTTCGGCGCCGGGCACGCTGATGCCGCCGGGGATGCTCATGGTCTGGTACTCGTCGAAGCGGCGGGCATCCAGCACCACCACATCGGCGTTGGCGTCGAGCAGTGCCTTGACCTCTTTGGCCGCCAGCGACGGCGTATGGCGCTCGGCCTCCACCAGTTCGCCGAAGGCCTTGCTCGGCACGTTCACGTCGCGGAACAACTCGCCACCTGCTTCTCGCCAACCGGCCAGACCGCCGTCGAGCAGGGCCACGTCGGTGTAGCCCAGGGCGAGCAGGCGCTGCGTGGCGGTCGACGCCAGCCCTTCGCCGTCGTCGTAGACGGTGATGGACGTGTCGCGCCGTGGCACTCGGGCGTAGATCTCCAGCTCCAGCCGCGACAGCGGCACATTGGCGGCGAATAGCGGATGGGCCTGGGCGAACGGGTCTTCTTCGCGGACATCGAGCAAGGCCAGTTCCTGGCCGGCGAGGAGGGCGGCGCGGATAGCGTGGAAGGTGCGACGGGTGGCCTGGCTCATGCGCGGTTCTCTTTCGACAGATCCCAGAGGTTGGGCAGGTGGCTGTTGGAATAGCCGGAAATAAAGGGTTTTTCTTCACCCTCGGCGCTGTACACCGCACGCCGCACGGCGCCGATGTTGGCGCCGTAGACATGGATGCTGATGGAAGTACGGTCGGCATGGGCATTGCACACCTGGTGCAGGTCGCCGATGCGCGGCGACACCGCGATCACCTGGCCGGGCGCGAGCCGCTCGGCCGGGCCCTTCGGCTGCAGGGCTCCGTGCGCCAGGGCATAGCCCTGGCTGATTTCGCTGCCGCGCAGCATGCCGATCAGCCCCCAGGTGCGGTGGTCGTGCACGGGGGTTTCCTGCCCTGGCCCCCAGACGAAACTGACGATGGAGAACCGCTGGCCGGAGTCGGTGTGCAGCAGGTACTGCTGGTAGCGCTCCGGGCTGGGCCGGGCGTAGTCGTCCGGCAGCCAGTCGTCGACACTGACCAGGTCGCGCAGCAGCCGCGCGCCATGGTCGAGCAGGCGCGGCTCGTCCGGCGCCTGGGCGAGAAGGTCGGCCAGCTCGCCGATGAAGCTGCGTAGCCGTCCGTGGTTGGGCGTTTGAGACATGGGTTCCCTCGATGTCCGTCAGGTTAGGCAGCGCCGGGCGCTACCGTGGCGAGGAAAAAGGTATTATTCTTTTTGCGTATTTTTCCACATATTTATTATGCGAATTAAGAATGAAGATAGATGATATCGATGCATTCGTGGCCGTCATCCGCAGCCAGTCCATCAGCCAGGCGGCCGAATCGCTGCGCCTGACCCAGCCGGCCATCACCCGCCGGGTGCAGAACTTCGAGGAAGCCCTCGGCGTCAGCCTGCTGGACCGCAATACCAAACCGTTGAAACCCACGCCCATGGGCATGCGCGTCTACGAGCAGTGCCGGGCAGTGCTGCGCGAGATGGACGCGCTGCGCGAACTGGTGCTCAGCGACGCCTTGCCCAGCGGCGCCCTGCGCCTGGGGGTGCCGCAGACCATCGGCGACGTGGTGTTGCTCGACGCCCTCAGCCAGCTCAAGGCGCTGTATCCCGACCTGCAGACCCAGGTCGCCACCGGTTGGGGCAGCCATCTGCTGGGCAAGATGGAGAACGGCGAGCTGGACGCGGTGGCGGCGCTGTTCCCGGCCGGCAAGGTGTTCCCCGAGGGCATCGTCGGTCGGTCGTTGGCGCGCATGGACCTGGTGGTGGTGGCTGCCCGCGGCGAGGTGGGCAAGCGCAGTTGCAAGCTTGCCGACTGCTACCAGCGTGGCTGGGTGCTCAACCCCGACGGCTGTGGTTTCCGTGCCGGTCTGCAGCGGGCGTTGAACGACGAAGGGCTGTCGCTGCGGATCAACCTGGAAACCTTCGGGACCGAGTTGCAACTGGGGTTGATCGCCAATGGCCTGGGCTTTGGCCTGGTGCCACGGCCGTTGCTGGACAACAGCCGCCACCGCGAACGCCTGGACATCGTGCAGGTGAGTGATTTCAAGCCGGTGATCGACTTGTGGCTGATCCATCCGCGGTTTCTCGGCAACCTGCAGGCGCCGGTGGCGTTGTTTGGCGAGACCGTGGCGCAGCGGGTGGCGAATCAACCGTAGGCGCGGGGCTGAAATGGGGCTGCGTTGCAGCCCCGAAGCACTAATGCAAATTTAATATTTTGCATATGTTGGCAATTGTTGAATGCATTATTTGTATATTAGGTTAGAAGCAGATCGAATTTCACGGCACTTTTTAAGATCGATAGCATAAGGATCAAGCCAGGCACCGGCGGGCTTGATCGACACTCCCGCTGCGGCCAGCAATCAATGGATCGGCCTTGAGCGAGGAGATGGAATGTCCCGGCAAAGCAACACACTTGTCCCCGCCACGGCCCTGCTGACCCTGTTGCGCTGGCAGGGCTGGCGTAACCTTGGCCTGCGGCTGATCAGCCCGTTGCTGTTGCTGGTGGCGTGGGAACTTGCCTCGCGCAGCGGCCTGTTGCCGCCGCGAATCATCGCCGCGCCCAGCGCCATCGGCGACACCCTCTGGCAGATGATCGTTAGCGGCGAGCTGGCCGGGCATTTGTGGGTATCCCTCAAGCGTGCCCTGAGCGGCCTGGCCATCGGGGTCAGCGTGGGCACGCTGCTGGCGTTGCTCGCAGGCCTTTCGCGGCGTGGCGAACTCGCCATCGACTCGCCGGTGCAGATGCTGCGCACCTTGCCGTTCCTGGCCATCGTGCCGCTGTTCATCCTCTGGTTCGGCGTGGGCGAAACGCCCAAGATCGCCCTGATTGCCCTGGGCACCACCTTCCCCGTGTACCTCACCCTGTTCTCCGGCATCCGTGGCGTCGACCCCAAGCTGGTGGAGGCCGGGCAGCTGTTCGGCCTGGGGCGCCTGGGGCTGGTCTGGCACGTGATCCTGCCCGGCGCGCTGCCGGCGTTTTTCGTCGGCCTGCGCTACGCCTTCGGCATCAGCTGGCTGGGCCTGGTGGTGGTCGAGCAGATCAACGCCAGCGCCGGGCTGGGCTATCTGGTCAACGACGCCCGCGACTTCATGCGCACCGACGTCATCGTCATCTGCCTGATCGTCTACAGCGTGCTGGGCCTGTCCATCGATGCCCTCGTGCGCTTGCTCGAACGCCTGGCCCTGGCCTGGCGCCCCACCTTCATAAGGAACTGATCATGGAAGTCGCACTGCAACGCCTGCGCCCGCCGGTGCGGGTGCGCGGGCTCACGCGCAGGTTCCAGGGCCACACGGTGCTCGATGGCCTGGACCTGGACCTGGCGCCCGGCGAGTTCGTCGCCTTGCTCGGCCGCAGCGGCTCGGGCAAGACCACCTTGTTGCGGGCACTGGCCGGCCTGGACCGGGTGGAGGCGGGCACGCTGGAGGTGCCCGGCGTGCATGCGGCGGTGTTCCAGGAGCCGCGGCTGATGCCCTGGAAGCGGGCCTGGTGCAACGTCCTCCTGGGCCTGAGGGGCGCCGAGCCCAAAGCGCGTGCCCTGGCGGCGCTGCGTGAAGTGGGCCTGGCGCACCGCACCGAGGCCTGGCCGGGCACCCTGTCCGGTGGCGAGGCCCAGCGCGTGTCCCTGGCCCGGGCGCTGGTGCGCGAGCCGCAATTGCTGCTGCTCGACGAGCCGTTCGCCGCGCTGGACGCCTTGACGCGCATGCGCATGCACCAGTTGATCCTCGAACTGTGGCGCACCCATCAGCCATCGGTGCTGCTGGTCACTCACGACGTTGACGAAGCCCTGCTGCTGGCCGACCGCGTGGTAGTGCTGGACGCCGGGCGCATCGCCGAGCAGATCCCGATTCGCCTGCCGCGCCACCGCGAGGTGGCCAGCCGTGGCTTCCAGGCGCTGCGCCAACACTTGCTGGCCCTGCTCGGCGTCGAAGCGCCTGCGCCCAGCCATGCCCATACCCTCGCACGGACCGCCCAACGATGAGCCTCGACTTGCATAGCGCCGACAAGACGGCCGACCTCGATTCGCCGGCCTTCGCCGACTTGCTGGCCCGCCTGAGCGACGAATTCGCCGCCAGCGCCGCCGAGCACGATCGCCAAGGCAGCTTCCCCCACGCCAACCTGCGGCGCCTGCATGAACATGGCCTGCTGGCCCTGACCGTGCCGCGCCGCCTGGGTGGCAGCGAAGCGACGTTGGCCCAGGCCCGGCGGGTGATCGCCACCGTGGCCCGGGGCGAGCCGTCCACCGCCCTGGTGCTGGTGATGCAGTACCTGCAGCACGCGCGCCTGCAACAGAACCAGGCCTGGCCCGAGCACCTGCGCCTGCGCCTGGCCCGCGAGGCGGTGGCGGACGGCGCGCTGGTCAACGCCCTGCGCGTGGAGCCTGAGCTGGGCACCCCGGCCCGGGGCGGCCTGCCGGCCACCGTCGCCCGGCGGGTGGCCGAGGGCTGGCGGATCAACGGGCGCAAGATCTACTCAACCGGCATCCCCGGCCTGACCTGGCTGGCAGTATGGGCGCGCAGCGACGAGGAAGAGCCGCGGGTCGGCACCTGGCTGGTGCATCGCGACACACCGGGCATCCGCATCGAGGAAACCTGGGACCACCTGGGCATGCGTGCCACTTGCAGCCACGACGTGATCTTCGATGATGTACTGGTGCCCGCCGAGCACGCCGTGGACATCCTCCCGGCGCGCCAGCCACGCCCGTCCGAACTCGATCACAACGGCGTGCTGTGGCTGGCCGTGCTGCTGTCGAGCATCTACGACGGCGTTGCCCGTGCCGCCCGCGACTGGCTGGTGGGCTGGCTGGCCGGGCGCACGCCGGCCAATCTCGGCGCGCCGCTGTCGAGCCTGCCGCGTTTCCAGGAACTGGTGGGGCGCATCGACGCCTTGCTGCTGTCCAACCGGGTCCTGCTCGACGCCGCCGCCGAAGGGCGCATCCCGGCGAGCGAGGCCACCCAGGTCAAGTACCTGGTCACCACCCAGGCCATCAGCGCGGTCGAATTGGCCGTCGAAGCGATCGGCAACCCGGCGCTGGCCCGGGGCAACCCGCTTGAGCGGCATTACCGCGATGTGCTGTGCAGCCGTATCCACACCCCGCAGAACGACGCGGTGCTTGGCGCCGCCGGTCGCGCGGCGTTTGCCTTGCCCAGCCGTGGTGGCCAGGCATGAGCGGCGTGCGCATCGCCAGTCAGCTGGACGCGCGGTTCAACGCATTGCTGGCCGCCGCCGTGCCAGGCGTGGAAATCCTCGCGCTGCCCAGGGGCGTGCCCCATGGGCTGCCGGACGATGTTCGGGTCCTGCTGGCCGCGCCAGACCCTGGCCTGCGTGATGCCGTTGCGCCGCCCTCGGGCTGGCCATTCGGGCTCGGTTTCGTGCAACTGGTCAGCTCCGGCATCGACTTCTTTCCCGGTTGGTTGCTCGAGCCGGTGCCCGTGGCCAGTGCCCGTGGGGTGACGGCGGACAGCCTGGCCGAATTCGCCTTGGCGGCGATGTTCGCCGCCGCCAAGCAACTGCCGCAGTTGTGGATCGACGAGCCTGGGCAATGGCAGCCACGTCCGTTGGCCTCGCTGGCCGGCAGCACCTTGGCGATCTACGGTTTCGGGCGCATCGGCCAGGCCCTGGCGCGCAAGGCCCTGGCTCTGGACATCGAGGTGATCGCCCTACGGCGCTCGGCCAGGCCGTTCGAGGTGGCCGGCGTACGGGGCGCGGCCAGCGTCGAGGAACTGTTCGCCCGCGCCGATCACCTGGTACTGGCGGCACCGGCCGACCCGTCGACCCGGCATGTCGTCGATCGCCGTAGCCTCGCTCACGCCAAGCCCGGTCTGCACCTGATCAATATCGCCCGTGGCAGCCTGGTGGACCAGGACGCCTTGCTCGATGCCCTGGACAGCGGCCAACTGGCCCTGGCCAGCCTCGATGTCACCGAGCCCGAGCCGCTGCCCACCGGGCACCGGCTGTACGGCCATCCCAAGGTCCGGCTGAGCCCCCATACCTCAGCCAACACGCCGCAGGTGTACCGCAACCTCGCCGCGCTGCTGGCGCGCAACCTCGAACATTTGCGCAGCGGACGACCGCTGGAGAACCTGCTGGCCCAAGGAGAGACCGCATGAGCGCCAGGCTGAGCCGCCTACCCACCGCCTATTCATTGCCCCGCGACGGCTACACCGTGCATCGCTGGCAGGACCCGCCCCAGCAACCGACCCACGAGGCCGAGCGCCTGCTGCGCAGGCAGCGCCTGGCCGGCTCGTTCCGCCTGTTTGCCCGGCATGGTTTCGACATGGGCGGCGCCGGCCATATCACCGTGCGCGACCCCCAGTACCCCGATCACTTCTGGGTCAATCCGGTGGGCGTGTACTTCGGCCATATCCGCGTCAGCGACCTGCTGTTGGTGAATCCTCGGGGCGAGATCGTCGAAGGGCAAGGCGCGTTGAACCTCGCCGCCTTCGCCATCCACGCGGCGCTGCACGAGGCGCGCCCGGACGTGGTGGCCGCCGCCCATGCCCATTCGTTGTACGGCAAGGCCTGGTCGAGCCTGGGACGCCTGCTCGACCCGCTGACCCAGGACGCCTGCGCCTTTCATGGCAAGCACGCGCTGTTCGACAATTTCACCGGGGTGGTGCTGGAGGCCAGCGAGGGCGCGCGCATCGCCGCCACGCTGGGGCCGGACAAGGTCGCGCTGATCTTGCAGAACCATGGCCTGCTGACCGTCGGGCGCACAGTGGAAGCGGCGGTGTGGCGCTTCATCGCCCTGGACAACGCCGCCCACGCGCAGCTACTGGCCGAGGCCGCCGGCACGCCCCGGCCGATCCCGGCGGCGGTGGCCGAGCACACGGCGCGCCAGGTCGGTACCGAGTTCGGCGGCTGGTTCAGCTTCCAGCCGTACTGGGACCGTCTGCTGCGCGACGAACCTGACTTTCTAGACTGAGTGCAAGGAGGCGCCATGAATCGCCGTCGTTTTCTGCAGTACAGCGCCCTGGGCGGGCTCGCCTGCGCGCTGCCTGGCGCCTTTGCCCGCGACTGGCAAGGGCTGACCCTGGGCGTGGCCACCTACAAGGGCGCCGCGCCGACCTTCTTCGAACAGGCCGGCATCGAGCGCCCACCGTATGGCGTGAAATACGCCGAGTTCAATGGCGGCAACCTCGGTTTCGAGGCGCTGGTCAGCGGTACCCTGGACCTGGCGCCGATGAGCGAGATCCCGCCGATCTTCGGTATCCGCAACCAGGCGCCGGTCAGGCTCATCGCCGTGCTGACCGGTGATGTCAACAACCAGGCCTTCATCGTGCCCAGGGGGTCGACGATGCAATCGCTGGCCGAGCTGCCGGGCAAGCGGGTCGGTTACATCCGCTCGACGTCGTCGCACTATCTGCTGCTGCGCGCCCTCAAGGACCAGGGCCTGACCCTGGCCGACATCCAGCCCCTGGCGCTGACGCCCCAGGATGGCTTCGCCGCGTTCCAGAACGGCAACCTGGATGTCTGGGTGACCTTTGGCTACTTCATCCAGCTGGCTGAGCTGCGCAGCGGTGCGCGGGTGCTGCGCACCGGGCAGGGCTATCTGTCGGGCAATTACGTGATCGCCGCCAACCGGCGGGCGATCGAGGATCCGCTCACGCGCGCGGCGATCGAGGACTATGTGCGCCGCGAATACCGCAGCTGGCAATGGGTGCAGCAGCACCCCGAGGCGTGGGCGGCGCGATGCGAGCAGGTGCTGGGCATCCCCCGGGAAGTATTCATTGCCCAGTACAAGGCCCAGAGCGGGCCGCGGGTGCTGCAGGCGGTGGACGATGCCGCGGTGCGTTCGCAGCAGGACGTGGCCGACACCTTCCACGCCGCCGGCGTACTGCCCCAGCGCCTGGACGTGGCGCCGTTGTGGGATCGCAGTTTCAGCTGGACCGAGTGATTCACGCGATCCCCCGCAGGGGCACGCCTGGCAAAAAGGACTTTCATGCCTCGTTCAACTCGATACGCCTGGCTACCGCTGGCACTGGCCTGCAGCACCGCGCTGGCCGATGTCGCGCCCTCGACCCGCGCCCTGCATGAGCGCCTGATCGTGCTCGACAGCCACCTGGACACGCCCATGCAACTGGCCCGGCCCGGCTGGGACATCGGGCAGCGCCACCGCTATGCCGACGATCTGTCCCAGGTCGACCTGCCGCGCATGCGCGAGGGTGGCCTGGACGGCGGATTCTTCGCCATCTTCACCCCCCAGGGTCCGCTCACGCCCGAGGGACGCACCCTGGCCAGCGAACATGGCCTGGCGGTCATCACCCGCATCCGCGACATGGTCGCCGCCCGGCCGGACGCGTTCGCTCTGGCCACGCGGGCGCAGGAGGTGCCGGCGATCGTTGCCTCAGGGCGCCGGGTGGTGCTGATCAGCATGGAAAACGCCGAACCGCTGGCGGCCGACCCCGGCCGGCTGGCCACCTACCACCGTCTGGGCTTGCGCATGCTGGGCCTGGTGCATGCGCAGAACAACGATTTCGCCGATTCGGCCACTGCCTTGCCGTATTGGCATGGGCTGAGCCCGGCCGGCCGCGAGTTGGTGCAGGCGGCCAACCGCCTGGGGATCCTGATCGATGTGTCCCATGCCTCCGATGCGGTGTTCGACCAGGTGTTGGCGTTGTCCCGTGCCCCGGTGATCGCCTCGCATTCCGGCGCCCGGGCCATCGGCCCGCATCCGCGCAATCTCGATGACGCACGTTTGCGCCAGCTTGCTGCCGGGGGCGGGGTGGTGCAGGTCAACACCTACGCCAGCGACCTGGTGCCGCGTGCGCCGAATCCTGCCCGGGACAAGGCCCTGGCGCCGCTGTACCGGGAGTTCCGCCTGGCGGCCAGCCTGCCGCCTGCACAAGTGGCGGACCTGGCCCGGCGCATACGCGAGGTCGAGGCCCTGTATCCGTTGCCGGCAACCAGCCTGGACGACTTCATGGCGCATCTGCTGCACATCCTTGACGTAGTGGGGCCACGGCATGTCGGCATTGGCGCGGATTGGGATGGTGGCGGCGGGGTGGCGGGGCTGCGCGATGTCAGCGATTTGCCGGAGATCACTGCTCGGTTGTTGGCGGCGGGGTACCACGAACGGGACCTCGCGGATATCTGGGGAGGGAACCTGTTGCGAGTGATGGGAGAGGCCCAGACCGCTGCTGCCGCGAGCTTAGGTGTTTCAAAATAATTATGCGTTTTGTGCAGCATGCAAAGCTTAAGACATTACACATTTTAATATTTGCATATGCTCAAAATGTATTTCTCTTATCCCATCCCGCTCTCTAGGATGGCTCCACATAGAGCGTTTTCGTAGCTTGATAACATCAAGCCATAACTGAAAGCGATAACCGTGGACCAGGGAGAGTGCCCGCGATGCCATTGACCAGACGACAGCTCATTGCCCGTATCGGTGTGGTTGGTGGCCTGCAGGCTGCCACGGCGGCACTGGGCCTGTTTGGCACGTCGGGGTCGGCACGGGCCAGCCAGGAGAACTACGCCGCGTTGCCAATGGCCCGTGTAGGGCAGGGCGCCACGGTCACCGTGGTCGGCGCTGGCATCGGCGGCCTGGTGGCGGCCTACGAGCTGCGCAAGGCCGGTTTCGCCGTCACCCTGCTGGAGGCCCGCGAACGGGTTGGCGGGCGCAACTGGACCGTGCGCCGGGGTGATCGGGTCGCGTTCACCGATGGCAGCGTGCAAACCGTCGCGTTCGACGAGGGTTTCTACCTCAACGCCGGCCCCGGCCGACTGCCCAGCCACCACCAGCTGATGCTCGGCTATTGCCGCGAGCTGGGAGTGGCGCTTGAGGTGCTGGTCAACACCAGCCGCAACGCCCTGGTGCGTCCCGACCTCGACCAGCCGCCGATGCAGATCCGCCAGGCGGTCAACGACAGCCGTGGGCACCTGGCCGAACTGCTGGCCAAGGCCGTCGACCGCCAGGCCCTGGACCAGGAACTGAGCCTGGACGACCGGCGCAACCTGCTGGGCTTCCTGCGCACCTGGGGCGACCTGTCGGAGAAACTCGAGTACCTGGGCTCGGCGCGCTCGGGCTACAAGGTCTGGCCCGGGGCCGGCGACCAGCAGGCCCTGCGCAACGACCCGCTGCCCCTGCGCACCTTGCTCAACCCGGCCCTGGGCACGGCACTGATGATCGACGAGTACCCGGAGTTCTCGCCGACCATGTTCCAGCCGGTGGGCGGCATGGACCGTATTCCCCTGGCCTTCCAGCGCCACCTGCAGGATGTTCTGCGCCTGGGGGCCGAAGTGGGCTCCATCCGCAACTTCGAGGATCGGGTGGAGATCGGTTACCAGCAGCAGGGTAAGCCACAGCGCATCACCAGCGACTATGCGGTGATCGCCTTGCCGCTGCCGTTGCTGGCGAAGCTCGACAGCAACTTCAGCGCCCAGGTGCGCCAGGCCATCGCCGCCGTGCAATTCGGCCATGCCAACAAGGTGGCCTGGCAGTCCCGCCGGTTCTGGGAGACCGACTACCAGATCTACGGCGGCCTGTCGTTCATCAATCAGGCGTCTTCCGGCCTGTGGTACCCCAGCGGTGGCTTCAACCAGGCCGAGGGCATTCTCGTCGCCGCCTACAACAACGGCGAGACTGCCCGCCAGTTCGCCGACAAGTCGGTCGCCGAGCAGATCGCCCTGTCGCGCCAGGCCGTGGAGCTGCTGCACCCCGGTCACGGCCACGAACTGCGCAAGCCGTTGGTGGTGGACTGGGGGCGCATACCCCACAGCCTCGGGCCGTGGATCAGCCACCCGCTGGCCGACGCCGACTACGACCTGCTCAACCAAGCCCAGGGGCGGGTGCACCTGACCAGCGACGCGCTGGCCCACAGCGGCATCGGCATCTGGCAGGAGACCGCCGCCGGCGCCGCCCGGCGGGTGGTGCGCAACCTGTGCGAGCGTGCCCAGGGCACCGCGCAGGGTCGGAAGACCACCTGAGCAATACACAACGAAAACCATCTGCCAGGTAGCGGACCTCCGAGGCTGGCGCCTACACATCAGTGGAGCTTCGCCATGCCTTTCAAGCACGCCCTTCTGGGGTTGGGGGTCCTGTTCGCCGCGGCCAGCCAGGCCGCCGATATCGAGCGCGTCCCCTCGACCTATCCCAACTCGCCGATCCTGCAGTCGGCGACCCTGCCGCCGGGCACGGCGCTGACCTTGGTCTCGGGGATCCTGCCCGACCCGGCCGACCCCAAGGCGGCCAAGGATGAGCTGCGCGCCAGTGGCGACACCGAGGCGCAGACCGTGGCGGTGCTGCGCAAGGTCGAAGCCGCCCTGGCGCCGCGCGGGCTTAGCCTGGGCGATGTGGTGCAGCTGCGGGTGTACCTGGTAGGCGACCCGCAGTTGCAGGGGCGCATGGACTTCGACGGCCTGCAGCGCGGCTTCCGCCAGTTCTTCGGCAGTGAGCGCCAGCCGTTGAAACCGACCCGCACCACGGTGCAGGTGGCCGGGCTGGTATTGCCCGGCGCCCTGATCGAAGTCGAGGCGGTCGCCGCCAAGGCCCGTTGAGCCCCCGAACCCGAGAGCGGCGGCCGGGCCATGGCCGCCACAAGGAATATCCGCAGATGCCCAAGACCTTCAAGCTTTCCCCCGTGGCCACCGCCCTGGCCCTGAGCCTGGCCGGCGAGGCCATCGCCGCCGAAGACCCGGCGCTGTCCACCGTGGTGGTGACCGGCGTGCGCGGCAGCCAGCAGCGCACCGTGACCGACAGCCCGGTGCCGGTGGACGTGATCTCCGGCGAACAACTGCGCACCAGCGGCCAGAACGGCCTCAAGGACATGCTCACGCGCCTGCTGCCCTCGTTCAACGCGCCGACCATCAACGGTGGCGGCACCGCCTTCCTGGTACGCGGCATCAGCATGCGCGGCCTGGGCGGTGACCAGGTGCTGATCCTGGTCAACGGCAAGCGCCGGCACAACACGGCGATGATCAACAACAACGCGCGGGTCGGCACGGCCGCGGTGCCGGTGGACCTGGACCTGATTCCCACCGCGGCGATCGAGCGCATCGAGGTGCTGCGTGACGGCGCGGCGGCGCAGTACGGCTCCGACGCTATCGCCGGGGTGATCAACATCATCCTCAAGCAGGACGCCGAGGGCATTACCTCCGACAGCTCCGTCGGCCAGTATTATGCCGGGGACGGCACCAGCGGCCTTGAGGCAGCCAACGCCGGCTTCGGCCTGGGCGACGGCGGTTTTCTCAACCTGTCGTTCGACGCCAAGGTACAGGAGCCCTACGACCGCGCCGGCGCCGTGCGTGGCAATTTCACCACCCTGGCCAACGGCCAGCCCGACCCGCGCCTGAGCGAACGCCATGGCTGGGGCGAGGAATACGGCCTGGGCCGCGACCGCACCTACAGCGGCGCCTACAACCTGGAACTGCCCCTGGGCGAGGAACTGAAGCTGTACTCGTTCTCCACCCTCAGCTACCGCGACGGCAAGAAGGTCCTCGGCCACCGCGCGCCCACCGACATCACCGCCACCAACTGGCTGGCCAACCCGCCTTATCCGAAGGGCGGCCAGGCCACCCGCGAAGTGGAGGAGACCGACTACCAGTTGCTTGCCGGTCTGAAGGGCCTGGCCGCCGAGTGGGATTGGGACCTGTCGACCACCTATGGCCGCGACAAGGCCAAGCTGTACACCGACAACAACCTCAACCTGTCCAACGACCCGTTGCTGAGCCAGCGCCGCTTTCACCTGACCGACGAGATCTTCGACCAGTGGACCACCAACCTGGACTTCAGCCGGGCCCTGGACATTGGCTGGAGCAGCCCGCTGGAAACCTCGTTCGGCGTCGAGTACCGCTGGGAGAAGTATCAACTCACCGAGGGCGAACCCAATTCCTACAACTATGGCGACTACGTCATCCCCAGCGGCCCGTTGGCCGGACGGCGTCCGGACCCCGGCCTGTTCTCGGTCAACGGCACCACGCCGGAGGACGCCGGGCAGATGATCCGCCATAGCGGTGCGGCCTACGTCGACTTTGGCCTCAACCTCACCCCGCAGTGGTACAGCGCCTTCGCCCTGCGCTACGAGCGCTACAACCAGGAGGTCGGAGAGACCGTCAGCGGCAAGTTCACCACCCGCTACGAATTCGCTCCGGGTTATGCGGTGCGCGCGGCGGTGAGCAATGGTTTCCGTGCGCCGTCGCTGGCGCAGAACGTGTTCTCTTCGACCAGCTCGGTAACGATTTTTGGCGCGGGCGGCAGCACCAGTACCGCACGCACCAAGCAGATGCGCCCCGGCTCGCCAGAGGCCATCGCCCTCGGCGCCCAGACCCTGGAACCGGAGAAGTCGCGCAACTACAGCCTGGGCTTCACCGCCGAGCCCACCGAGCGCCTGCGCCTGACTGCCGACTTCTACCTGATCGACATTGACGACCGCATCCTGCAGACCGGCGTGCTCACCGGGCCCGCGGTGTCGCAAATCCTGGTGGCCAACGGCCTGTCGCCTGACTTGTCCGGGCAGTACTTCGCCAATGCCGCGGACACCCGCACCAAGGGCGTCGACCTGGTGGCCGAGTACCGCCAGCCGCTCGCCGAGTACGGCACCGTGCGCTGGAGCCTGGCCTACAACCGCAACAAGACCACCATCCGTGACCTGGCCGATACTCCGGCGAGCCTGTCGAGCCTCGGCGCAGGGTACGTGCTGTTCGACCGCCAGCAGCAGATCGACCTGACCAAGGCCACGCCCAAGGACAAGTGGATCCTCAACAGCAACTACAAAGTCGACGACTGGACGGTGAACCTGACCCTCACTCGCTACGGCGAGTACACCGAAGGCTCGAATATCCCGGCCAACGACCGCACCTACGGCGCCAAGTGGATCACCGACATCGACGTGGCCTACGACCTCACCCAGAACATCACGGTGGCGCTGGGGGCCAACAACCTGTTCGACAAGTACCCGGACAAGATCGGCATCGTGCCCTGGGCCGGGACCTACGAGTACGGGATGTTCTCGCCCTATGGGCTGGGTGGGGGTTACTACTACGGCCGTGTGAGCCTGGCGTTCTGATGAGTCATTTATTCAGTGGGCGCCACATGCTGACGGGGTTGCTGTGCCTGGTGCTGGGGATCGCTCACGCGGACGAAACCCTGCGCGTCTCCAGCCAGAAGAACTCGCTGCAGGTGCTGCTGCAGGCCGCCGGCGAGCTCGACGATGTGCCGTACCCCCTGGAGTTCGCCGCCTTCGGCGCCGCCGCACCCACCGCCGAAGCCCTGGCGGCCGGCGCGGTGGATATCGGCACCCTGGGCACCGCGCCGTTCGTGTTCGCCACCGCGGCCGGCGCCGGACTCAAGACCGTCGGGGTGGTGCGCCTGCAGGTGACGCCCACGGCGGTGGCGATCGTCGTGCCCGAAGCGTCGCCGCTGAGCGACGCGGCGTCGCTGGTGGGCCGGCGCATCACCACCACCCGCGGATCCATCGGCCATTACCTGGCGCTGGCAGCGTTGCGCGCCACTGGCCACAGCGGTCGCGACGCCACATTCGTGTTTCTCCAACCAGGTGAGTCACGCAGCCTGCTGGCCAACGGCGGCGCCGACGCCTGGGCCACTTGGGACCCGTACACCAGCATGGTCCAGCTCGAAGGCGGTACGCGGGTGCTGGTCAGCGGCGAAGGCTTGTTCGCCGGCAACATGCTGCTGGTGGCCAACCCTGCGGCGATCCGCGACAAGCCAGCGCAACTGCGGGATTTCCTGCGCCGGGTTGGCCGCGCCTGGGACTGGGCCAACGCCCATGTCGAGCAGTTTTCGGCGATCCAGGCCCGCCAGAGCGGGCTGCCGCTGGAGGTGCACCTACGCTCGAACCGCTTTTCACAGCCACGCAGAGTCGCAGTGGACGACACGCTGGTCAGGGACTTGGCCGACACCGCCCGGCTGTACCAGGACGAGGGGGTGATCGGCCCGGTCTTCGTTGCCGAACAACAGGTGGACGAGCAGTTCAATGAAGCACCGGAAGTTCAGTGAAAGTTGTCCGCTTCGCGTAACTTAAGTTGTAATTTTTATAATGTTCATGCGCATTGCTGATAATGGCTGAAGTTATTCAGTAATATTTTGAAAAAAGTTTTGAGGCTAGAGAAAAACGATATTTCACAAGTGCTTGCCGCTTGTTGAAGATGGCCTGGCGACCATCGGAAGTCGCCGGTTAGCCGCCACTCACAGGTGCAGTCGAACCGTTCAGGAATAGGCGAGGGAGTGTTCATGCTGACGATTACCACGGTCGAGGAATTGACCGCCGCACAGTTAGACGATGTGATTCACGCCCGCACACTGGGCATCCTGATCAAAGGCTTCGCACCCGCCGATACCGTGGCCCTGGCCCTGGAGCGCCTGAGTCATCACGAACTGCGTGGTGCCTTCAGCGAGCAGACCGAGTTCGTGCGCCTGGGCAAGGCCTACATCGAGATCAGGGACGAGGCCAGCCGCGCCGAGTACCACGGCCAGGCCATCGCCAATATTCGCAAGATCCGCAGCGCCTTCGGCCCGCTGGCATCGCCCATCGACCATTTGCGCCTGCTGCTCGACGAGGTCTGGCCCAAAGGGGCGCGGCTGCTGGATGTGAACGGGCGCAAGTGCTTCGTCGGCATCGCCCGCTTCCAGGGCAACAACGTCGACCTCACGCCGCATACCGATGACCTGGCCCGCAATGCCCCGGCCGACCACCAGCCGCGGCTGCTCACCCAGCTGTCGACCAACATCTACCTGCAGATCCCTGAGGACGGCGGCGAGCTGGAAATCTGGAACCTGCACCCCGACGAGGCCGAGTACGAACGCCTGCGTGGCCAGCGCGCCTACGGTATCGAGCGCCACCTGCTGCCGCCACCGGACCTGGTGGTCAAGCCCGAGGCGGGTGACCTGATCTTTCTCAACCCGCGGTTGATCCACGCGGTGCGCCCCTCGGCCACCAGCACCCGGGTCACCCTCGGCGTATTCATCGGTTATTTCGGCGACGACCAGCCTTTGGCCTACTGGAGCTAAGCAACATGAGCAATGTGGAAGCGATCAACCTCAAAGCCTATTTCAACAAGGGCGGCGAAGAGCTGGACTTCACCGGCAAGCGCTGCGTGCTGGCGGTCAGCGTGGGCCAGGAATACCACGAGGAGCAGAAACTCAGCTCCACCGTGCACCTGATCAACAAATCCGGCTTCAGCCAGGTGAAGGTGGTGGTGGCCGACACCTTGCAACGCCACAACAAGCACGGCAAGTCGCCGGGCGAGGCGCTGTCGGCGTCGATTCGCGATGGTGACGCGTGGCTGGCGCGCAACCGCAAGTACCTGGCTGGATTGGAGGCGCCGGTAAGCATCAGCCGCTGGAACCAGGAGCTGGCCTCGGACCGTTACGCCGAGCTGCGCCAGCAGGTGAACCAGCTTTATCGTGAAAGCGAGGACCTGCGCGGCGCCATCGAAGCGACCATCGGCGTGTTCATCGAGCGTCTGCGCTTGCGTGACCCCGAGGCGGACCTGGAGCGCGCCGCCGCCCAGTGCCGCGAGTACATCCTTGAGGAGGTGCCGATCATCCTGCCGCAGTGGGCCGAGCAGGGGTTCGACTACGTGATCTACCCGCAGCAGATGACCGACGCCATGGCGACCGCCCGGCGCCTGCTGGTCGAGCCTCACGCGCCAGATCGCGTGCACTGGCTGCCATTGAAGTTCAAGAAACGCGGCATCCCGATTCCCTTCACCCTGCCAGGGGTGGTGCATCCGGCCTGGGCCGCCAGCGCCATTGCCATCTGACCTTTAGCCTCGCAGGCCCCACGCCACACGGACGATGGCCTTCACACTGAAATCCGGAACAGGAGTTTCCATGGGCGTTTTTGCGCAACAGCAACGCAAATGGTGGGCTTTGCTCGGTGTGAGCATCGCCAGTTTTCTCGGCTGCGTCGACTTCACCATCGTCAACACCGCGCTGCCGGCGTTGCAGGCCGACCTCGGCGCCTCGGTGGGCAGCCTGCAATGGGTGATCAACGGCTTCATCCTGGCATTGTCCAGCAGCATGGTGCTGGTGGGCAGGCTGGCCGACCTGAAAGGCCGCCGGCGGGTACTCAACCTCGGGCTCACGGTCTTCGGGCTGGCCTCGCTGGCGGCAGGGCTGGCCAGCACCATCGATACGCTGGTGACCGCGCGGATCGCCCAGGGCCTGGCCTGCGCGGTGCTGTACACCGCGTCGGGGGCGATCGTCGCGGGCACCTTCGCCAGCGAGGAACAGGGCAAGGCGTTCGGCGTGCTGTTCGGTGTCAATGGCATCGGCCTGGCGGTGGGGCCGGTGTTGGGCGGGCTGATTACCAGCGCCTTCGGCTGGCAATGGATTTTCCTGGTCAACGTGCCGTTCGTGCTGCTCAGCCTGGCGATCATTGCCGTGGCGGCGGACGAGTCGCGGGCTGGCGAGGACGGCGCGCGGCTCGACTGGCTGGGGGCGACGTTACTGCTGCTGGGTTTGCCGAGCCTGGTGCTGGCCATCGTCCAGGGCGCGGACTGGGGCTGGACCTCGGCCAATACCCTGGGCCTGCTGGGCGTGGCGCTGCTTGCCCTGCTGGCCTTCGTCGCGGTCGAGTTGCGGGTCGCCGCGCCGATCATCGACCTGCGCCTGTTCGCCAACCGCCGTTTCGTCGCGGCGGTCACCGCCAGCTTCGGCCTGGCGGTGTTCTATTGCGTGGCGTTCTTCGTGATGCCGTTGTACCTGGCGTTGATCCGTGGTGAGAGCGTGCAGGCCAGCGGCCTGCTGTTGCTGCCGACCACCCTCGGCGTGGCGTTGCTGTCGCCGTGGGTGGGGCGCCTGGTGGACCGCAAGGGCCCGGCATTGCTGGTGCAGGCGGGGCTGTTGCTGTTCGTGCTGTCCGCCGTGCTGCAGGCGGCATTCAGTGAGCAGACTTCGTTGCTGCACCTGCTCGGCGCCTTCGTGGTGATGGGACTGGGCTGGGCGTGCATCCTCGGGCCTTCGACGGTGCTGGGGATCTCCTCGGTGCCGCAGCAGGTGAGTTCGGTGGCCATGGGCTCGCTGATGACCCTGCACAATGTCGGCGGTGGGCTCGGCCTGGCGGTCGGGGTGGGGCTGTACCGGGCGGTGGCGGCCGATACCTTGTCCGGCGCCACGGGCGTACCTGCGCAGACCGCTTGGCTGGCCAGGGCGGCGGCGGCGCCGGAACAGGGCGCGGCCCTGCTGGGCGAGCACCTGGGGCAGGGCAGCGACGTCCTGCAGGGCTGGGTGCATGCCGCGTTTCTCGACGGCTACCAGGCGTTGATGGTGTTCCTCGCCGTCAGTCTGTTGCTGGTCTGGGGCGCGGTGACCCTGCTGCTGCGCACGACAAAAGCGCCGGTGCCTGTCCAGGAGCCCAGCCATGGCAAGGCGTGACGGCCGCCTGCGACTGGGGGCTTTTCTCTCCGGCGCCGGCGCCCACGCCGGCAGTTGGCGACACCCGCAGGCCGACGCCGATGCCTCGATCAACTTCGAGCGCTATCGACAGTACGCCCAGACCCTCGAGCGCGGCTGTTTCGACGCGCTGTTCCTGAATGACAACGTCGCCGTCGGCGAGCTGGATCCACGGGTGCTGCGCAGCAGCGCCTATAGCCTGCGCTGGGACCCACTGACCCTGCTGCCGGCACTGGCGGTGGTGACCCGCCACCTTGGCTTGATCGCCACCGCCAACACCAGCTTCAACGAACCGTACAACATCGCCCGCACCTTCGCGTCCCTCGATCACCTGTCCGCTGGTCGTGCCGGCTGGAACCTGGTCACCGGATTGATCGGCGGCGAGAACTTCAACCACGCGGCGCACGTGTCCCATGCCGATCGCTATGCCCGTGCCGGGGAGTTCTTCGACGTGGTCACCGGTCTTTGGGACAGCTGGGCGGACGATGCCTTTCCGCTGGACAAGGCCTCCGGCACCTGGCTGGAGCCCGCGCGGATGCGGGTGCTCGACCACCAGGGCGAGCATTTTCGCGTGCGTGGCCCGTTGAATGCACCACGGCCGTTGCAGGGTTGGCCGGTGATCGCCCAGGCCGGCTCCTCTGAAGCCGGAAGAGCGTTGGCGGCGCGCAGCGCCGAACTGGTGTTCACCGCCCAGCAGACCTTGACCGAAGGCCGGGCATTCTATGCGGACATCCACCAGCGCCTGGCCCTGGCCGGTCGGCCGCCGCAATCATTGCTGGTGTTTCCGGGCCTGGCGCCCGTGGTGGGGCGCACGGCAAGCGAAGCGCAGGAGAAGCACGAGCAACTGCAGGCGCTGGTGGATCCGGAGGCGGCGCTCAAGGCCCTGTCGTTCCTGCTGGATATCGGCATCGACCTGGAGCGGCTGCCTGCGGATGCCCCGGTTGTGCTGCCGGACCCGCTGCCACTGACCGAGCGGCACAAGAGCCGCCAGCAGCTGGTGGTGGACCTGATCCGCCGCGAACGGCCCACCGCCAGGCAACTGCTGGCCCGTCTCGGTGCCGGCGGACACCGGCTGCTGGTGGGCACACCCGGGCAGATCGTCGAGGAGATGGCCTGTTGGTTCGAGGAAGGGGCGGCGGATGGCTTCAACCTGCTGTTCACCCATCTGCCGGGCGGGCTGGATGATTTTGTCGGCCAGGTGGTGCCGGAGTTGCAGCGGGTGGGGTTGTTCCGGCGCGAGTATGAGGGGCGTACGTTGCGGGAGAACCTGGGGTTGCGGTATGTGCCGAACCGGCATTTTTCCAACTGAGCATGGTACTTGTGGGAGCGGGCTTGCCCCGCGATAGCTTTAGCGCCATCGC
>NZ_JBMDJQ010000038.1:0-51999 GCF_057809275.1 Pseudomonas sp. FG36 | reverse complement strand
TTCAAAAAGGGACCCGCCGTAAGGGCGGAAAGGTGATTATGCGTCACCATCGCAATTGAATGCGTATATAACTTTCGAGACAAACGTTGTGTAAGTCAAAGTCAAAGTCACTCGGCATCGATTTTTTAGTTGTAAACATTCGCCATGTCGCCGCAAAGTTGCCTTTTCACCTTTACGGCGACCTTCTTTTACACCGACGCGGGCAAAAGAAGGCAAAAACCGCTCGCAGTTATGACTCAGGCTTCAGGCCCCCGCGACGAGGCCTCGGCCTGCGCAGTCCTGCCCTTGGCCGGTGGCGTCAGCCGCAGCACCCTGTCGCGCCCCCCCTCGGCAAGCAGGTATCCGCCCTTGCCATCCGGAACGATGGCCTGCGGTGCCTTCAGGTAGCTGAGAACCGTGTGGCGCGTACCATCACCATCGATACGCAACAGCCGCGCACGATGGGTCGAATCCTCGCTGATCCACAGCCCGCGCTGGTCGCAGAGCAGGAAAGTCGGGTTGCGCAGACCTTCGATCACCACCGGGTCATTCCCGCCTTCGCTCAGCGCACGAATCTTGCCGGTGGCCTTTTCGGTATACAGCAGGCGCCCGTCGGCACAACGGGTCAGGCCCTCGGTTTCGGTAAGCCCCGAGCGCAACACGTCGAGCTCGCCGCTCTGCCAGTCATATCGCATCAACCGGCCATCCCCCTTGCGGTCCTCGATGGCGTAAAGGTGCTGGCCATCGTTGTACAACCCCTGCACGTTGTTGCCGTCGAACAGCTGACTGACCTGGCCATCGCGCGACATGCTGACCGGTGCCCCGCCGACCTCCTGGCTGAACGCCCAGCCACCGTCGACGGCGACCATGCCGTCCGGCTTGGACAGGCCTTCGAGCACCACCACCCGGTCCCCCTCGGCAGTAATACGCAGGATGCTGCCCTTGCCGCCGTTGAGCTCGCGGCTGACCAGCAGGCTGCCGTCGGCCTGAGGCAGCAGCGAAGCGGCCCGGGTCACCGAGTTGTGCAGCACCTGTACGTTCCAGCCCTCGGCGGCCTGCACCGGGTAGAAGGTCTGCCAGGCGAAAAAGCCCAAGCTACAGACCATCAGGCCCGTGGTAGCCGCCAGGGCGAGGCGGACACCGCGTTTGCGTAGCACATGGATCATCAAGTCGGCTCCTGGAAAGTGCGGGCGATGCTAGCAAGGTGATGTGAAAAAAATGTCGACGCCACGATTTCCAAGTATTTTCCTACACGCCCCATTCAGTAAGTGGATACCGAGTATTTCAACATTTAATTTGTGGATGACAGCACCCGCCCCCTATGCTGTCCCGGCATCCCCTGCACGCACCGGCCGGTGTGGTCCAAGGCATGGGGAGAGAACAACAAAGTCGAGACCGTTCATGTCGAAATCTTCCTACTTCGCCCCCCACGGTGGGCACCCGGCTCAGACCGAGCTGCTGACTGACCGTGCCATGTTCACCGAAGCCTATGCCGTGATCCCCAAGGGCGTGATGCGTGACATCGTCACCAGCCACCTGCCGTTCTGGGACAAGATGCGCATGTGGGTCATCGCTCGTCCGTTGACCGGTTTCGCCGAGACCTTCTCGCAGTACATCGTCGAAGTCGCTCCCGAGGGCGGCAGCGAGCGTCCTGAACTGGACCCGAACGCCGAAGCGGTGCTGTTCGTGGTCGAAGGCGAGATCGACGTCACCGTCGAAGGCAAGCACCACACCCTCGTGCCGGGCGGCTATGCCTTCCTCGCCCCCGGCGCCGACTGGAGCCTGCGCAACAACAGCAAGGCCAACGTCACCTTCCACTGGCTGCGCAAGCACTACCAGAAGGTCGAGGGCCTGCCGGTTCCCGAGTCGTTCGTCACCCATCGCGACAACGCCACCGTCATCGAGATGCCGGGCACCGATGGCGCCTGGAAGACCACCCGTTTCGTCGACATGGCCGACATGCGCCACGACATGCACGTGAACATCGTGACCTTCCAGCCCGGCGGCGTGATCCCGTTCGCCGAGACCCACGTCATGGAGCACGGCCTGTACGTCCTGGAAGGCAAGGCGGTGTACCGCCTGAACCAGGACTGGGTCGAGGTCGAGGCCGGTGACTTCATGTGGCTGCGCGCCTTCTGCCCACAAGCTTGCTACTCCGGCGGCCCGGGCCCGTTCAGCTACCTGCTGTACAAGGACGTCAACCGTCACGTGCACCTGACGCTCAACCCGCAGCGTTGATGACCTTGCAGGAGCGGCAGCCCGCCGCTCCTGCAGTCTTGAGCCATACTGAGCGGACCGCCCCTTCCCGGCCGCCCGCCATGACCTTCCATCGCCTTCTACTTGCCCTGCTGCTCCTGCTGCCGGGCGCGTTGCCGTGGGCAGATGACTGGCAACTCGCGCACCAAGAAGACGGCATCGACGTCTACCTGGCCAGCGTCGACGGTTCGGCCTACCAGCAGTTTCGCGGCGTCACCCGGATCAAGGCCAGCGTCCGTACCCTGAGCGACCTGCAGGAAAACCTGCGCGTGGCCTGCAAATGGCTGTACGCCTGTGCCGACATGCGCCTGCTGGAAGTGGACGGCGATACTACCTGGGTCTACCTGACCACCGCCCTGCCCTGGCCGGCCAAGCCCAGGGACATGGTGCTCAAGGTGCGTACCGAGCGCCTGGACGACGACTCGCTGGTGCGCCACCTGAGCGCCGAGCCCGGGCGGGTGCCGACCGAACCCGGGCTGATCCGCGTGCGTCGGCTGAGCGGCGAATGGATCATGCGCCCCTTGGGCGAGCGCGATACCGAGGTCACCTACCAGCTGCGTGCCGACCCGGCCGGTGATGTGCCGGGTTGGCTGGCCAACCGCTTCGTGGTGGATGCGCCGATGATCACCCTGCGCACCCTGCGCGCCGTGGCCGAACGCCAGCCGTAAAGCTCAGCGGCTGCGCAGCAGCAGCGACGCCGCGGCGCAGGCCAGCAGCGCCACGCACGACAGGTAGAACGCATCCGAATAGGCCATCAGGTACGCCTGCTCGCGGACGCTCTGGTCGATCAACGCCAGGGTCTGCATGACCTGCGGCGACTGCGGGTCGACCATGCCGCCCGGCAGGCGCTGTTGCAGCGCGCCGTCGAACAGCGTCAGCCCTTCGCCGACCCGCACCGAATGAAAGCGCTCGCGCTGCGACACCAGTTGCGTCAGCAACGCCGTACCCAGCGCGCCGCCGAGGTTGCGCAGCATCGAGATCAGCGCCGAGGCCGAGCCGGCCTGGGCCTTGTCCAGGCCCTTCACCGCCAGCACCGACAACGCCACCATGATCAACGGCTGGCCGATGCCACGCACCACGGTCGAGGGGATGATCACGTTGCTGCCCGAGTCCACTGTCAGCGTCGATCCCAGCCAACAGCCCAGGGCCATGATGGCGAAGCCGCTGGCCACCAGCAGCTTGGCGTTGAGCCAGCGCATCAGCCGGGGCAGCAGCGGTGCCAGCAGTAGCTGGACCATGCCGTAGGCGATCAGGCTCTTGCCGATCTCGCTGGCGCTGTAGCCCTGCACCAGCGACAGGTAGTTGGGCACCAGGAACACCAGGCCGAAGGTGGCCGCGCCGAACACCGCCATCGCCAGGCTCGACACGCCGAAGTTGTAGCTGCCCAGCAGCCGCAGGTTGATGAACGGCCGTTCCCCCCACAACTGGCGCTGGATGAACAGGGCCAGGGCGATCACCGCAACGATGCTGAAAGCGACGATGAAGCGCGATTCGAACCAATCCTTGCGCCCCCCTTCCTCCAGCACCACCTGTAATGCCCCCAGCCCCAGCGCCATGGCCGCGATGCCCAGCCAGTCGGCCCGGCGCAAGGCGCCGCGGTCACCGGCCTGGCCCTTGATCGACCAGGCCACCGCCGCCAGCAGCGCCACTCCCGGCGGCAATTGCAGCAGGAAAATCCAGCGCCAGGAATAGATGTCGGTGAGCCAACCACCGATCGACGGGCCGGCGGCCTGGGCCACGCTGTTGGACAGGCTGAACAGCGCCATCCCCAGCGCCAGGCGGCTGGCCGGCAGCTCGGTGATGATCAGTTGCATCGACAACGGGATCAGCACCGCGCCCGAGGCGCCCTGGATCACCCGCAAGGCGATCATCGCCTCCAGGCTGCCGGCCATGGCGCAGCTCACCGAGCTGACCAGGAACACCGCCGAGCCCACCAGCATCACCCGGCGCAGCGAGAACACCTGCACCAGCCAGGCGGTCAGCGGGATCATGCTGATCTCGGCCACCAGGTAGGCGGTGGAGATCCAGGACCCTTCCTCGAAGCTGGCTCCCAGCGCGCCCTCGATCTCGGGCAAGGCAGCGCTGGTGACATGCACGTTCATGCCAGCCATGAAGCAGCCGAACAAGCCGCCGATCACCGCCACCCAGGCTCGCAGGGAGACTTTGTCCTCAGCGCTCATGGCGGGCCTGCCGGGTGTCGACGGTGGCGATCACCGACATGCCGGGCAGCAACCGTGGGCTGTCATCGCCCTCTGGGTCGAGGTGGATACGTACCGGGAAGCGCTGGACGATCTTGGTGAAGTTGCCGGTGGCGTTGTCCGGCGGCAGCAAGGCGAACACGGCGCCGGAGCCTGGCGAGACACTGTCCACGGTGCCGCGCCAGTGTTGGCCGAAGGTGTCCACTTCCAGTGTCACCGCCTGGCCGGGACGCATGTGTGCCAGCTGGGTTTCCTTGAAGTTGGCGACCACGTACGCCTGCTCCACCGGCACCACTGCCAGCAGCGGCAGGCCGGGGGTGACGTACTGCTGCTGGCGCACCTTGCGCTGGCCGACCACACCATCGAAGGGCGCGCGGATTTCGGTGTCGGCCAGGGCGCTGCGGGCCAGGTCGGCCTCGGCAGCAGCCTGGTCGAGGTCGGCCTGGCGCTGCAGCAACTCGGCCTCCAGCTGCTTGCCCTGCTGCTCCAGCATCGCCTTGCGTGCGTGCTGGCGGGCCAGTTCGGCATCGGCGGCGCGCTGCAGCGCCTGAGACTGGATGCGGGTGGCGCGGGCCTGCTCCATCCGCTGCACACTGACCGCCTGCCATTGCGCCAGGTGCTGGTAACGCTGCCAGTCGGCCTCGGCCCGCTGCGCCTCGCCTCGGCTACCGCCGCGTTCGGCATCGGCGCGGGCAATGGCGTGGGTCTGCTCGTCTTGCTCGGCGACGAAGGCGCGAAGGCGCATACGCTGCACCTGCAACGCCGCCTCGCTGACCGCCAGGTGCGCCTCGGCCTTGCGCAGGCGGTCGCGGAAATCGCGCGCATCCAGGCGCACCAGCAGGTCGCCGGCCTTGACCGTGGCGTTGTCCGCTACTGCCACCTCGGCCACGTAGCCACTGACCCGGGCACTGATCGGCGCCCAGTCGGCGCGCACGTAGGCGTCGTCGGTCTGCTCCAGGAAACGCCCGTCGAGCCACCAGTAGGCGCCATAGGCCGCCACCAGCAAACCCAGGCCCCCGGCCAGGCCGAAGCGCAGCAGGCGCTGGCGGCGCCGGGCGCGGATTTGCTCGAGGGTGTGCTGGGGATCTGGGCTGACCGCCTGGTTCATGCTGGGCTCCATCCGGTGGGGGGAGCGCCAGATTACGGAATCTGAGATTGTCGTTCGCTCGCGAACAGGCCTTCAATCGTCGCAAAATGGACAACAGATCAGCCCTGCGAGCGGACCACTTTCAATGCTGCAGGAAAGCCACCACCTGCTCTGTGGCCGTTATCGGATCTTCCTGCATGAAGCAGTGCCCACCCGCTACCTGCTGCGCGCTCACCTGGCCATTGAGCGCCACCAGGCGCTGCACCGAGTGCGGCACGAACGGATAGGTCTGCTCGCCGTACAAGATCCGCGTCGGCGTCTGGATACGACTCAGTTGCTGCCACATGCGCTCAGGGAACGAGCTGAAGATCTCCACCTCGCGGCTGGGCCGGCACTTGAGCACCACCCCCTCCCCGCAATCGCCGATGGCATGCTCCACATAGGCCTGCAAGGCCGCATCGGTCCAGCCCTTGAAGATACCGCGCCCCTGCAGCGAGGCCTGGGCCGCCTCACGGTCTGGCCAATGACTGCGGCGGGTGGCCGCCTTGCGCGCCAGGGCATGGCGGCGGTGCAGGCCGACCATGGCGGCGGCGCCCATCACCCCGATCATGCGCCGGCTGAACAGGACCGGATCGAGCAACACCGCACGCTGGAACAGCTGCGGCTCGGCAGCCAGGATCAAGCCGGTGAGCACGCCGCCGAAACTGTGGCCCAAGGCAAAGCGCGGCACGTCGCCGTATTCGCCACGCCCGGCCTCGAAGGCCTCCACCGCCAGTGCTGCGGTGCGGTTCCAGCCAAGGAACACGCCACCATGGTCGCTGTCGCCGTGGCCCTGGACATCGCTCAGCCACAGGTCGAAATGTTCACCCAGGCGCATCAGCATGGGCCGGTAGGCCAGGCTGCAGAAGCCGTTGCCATGCAGAAAATGCAGCAGCGGCCTGCCGCTGGCGGGGGTTCGCCATCCGCGCAGGGTGAAGCCTTCGGCGCATTCATGGGACCAGGGAATCAACTCCATCGACGGCACTCATCGGCTCTAGGAAAACGCCGATTCTACAAACAGCAGCGGATACAGTGAAATCACCAGCAGCACGGCCATCAGGACATTGAACAGCACCACCGCGCGCGGATTGCGCAGCAGGTTGCGCAAGGCACTGCCGAACATCACCCAGATGCCGACGCTGGGCAGGTTCACCAGGGCGAACACTGCTGCGATGACGATCACGTTGAACACGTAGCCCTGGGCCGGGGTGTAGGTGGTGATCGCCCCGATCGCCATCACCCAGGCCTTCGGGTTGACCCACTGGAACGCCGCGGCCCCCCAGAACCCGAGCGGTTTGCGGCTGCCATTGGTGTCGCCGGACATCGGCCCGGAGGTGGCGATCTTCCAGGCCAGGTACAACAGGTAGGCCGCGCCCGCGTAGCGCAGGATGCTGTACAACGGTGGCCAGGCCTTGAACACCTCACCGAGCCCCAGGCCAACCGCCAGCACCATCACCATGAAGCCGACGCTGATACCCAGCGCGTGGGGAATCGTGCGGCGCACGCCAAAATTGACCCCCGAGGCCAGCAGCATGGTGTTGTTCGGACCGGGGGTGATGGAAGAGACAAAGGCGAACAGGACGAACGCGCTGAGCAGATCGAGCGAGGCAAGCATGGCGGCGGTTTCCGGCTTTTCTGATTATCGAAATGCCACGGTAGCGGAGGCTTGTAGGAAATGACCGGTACAGTTGCGCGAAATTGAATGAATACACATTTCTGTTTCACTCAATTGCGTGCCTCCACGCCATCGTCGCAGCAACGCGCGGCAAATCTTCCGCCAGACACCTGGCGGCCTCCCCTCGTCCTACCTGACACTACTGAGGCCTTCGCACCCTACCCCGCACAAGGAAGCCCCATCATGCCCGTGACCATCCGCCCCGCAGTCCTGGCCGACGCCGCCCAGATCCTGGCCTTCATCACCGAGCTGGCCGACTACGAACGCGCCCGCCACGAAGTGGTGGCGACCCTCGCCGACATCGAGCACAGCCTGTTCGACCCTGGCAGCACAGTGCGTAGCCTGATTTGCGAGCGCGACGGTCAGGCCATCGGGTTCGCCGTGTATTTCTACAGCTACTCCACCTGGCTGGGGCGCAACGGTATCTACCTTGAGGATCTCTACGTCACCCCACAGCAACGCGGTGACGGCGCGGGGCGCAAGCTGCTGCGGCATATCGCCCGCGAAGCTGTCGAAAACGGCTGTGGGCGAATGGAGTGGAGCGTGCTGGACTGGAACGAGCCGGCCATCGGCTTCTACCAGTCTCTGGGCGCCGAGCCGCAGGACGAGTGGATTCGCTATCGTCTCGACGGCGAGCGCCTGCGTCAGTTCGCCGAAGGCTGAGGCGCCTCGCCCGGAAACGCCGTCTGGGCCAGTACCGGCACCTCGACGCGGCTGCGCTGGCCGCCGCGCTCGATCACCAGGCCGCGTCCCTCGATAGCCACCAGGCGCACCCCGCGAGCCAGCTCCTCGCCACTGCGCACGGCGCGTGCCGGGCCGCCGTCGAGGCTGACGATGGCCACGGCGCCTTGGCTGCCGGCCATCACCCCACTGACCTGGATCTGCACCTGCAGGGGAATATCGGCAAACCATCGCCCGGCCGCTGTTTCGGCCACTACCGGGGCGTCGGCCGCCCGGGCCGTGGCCTGCCCCGCCGCTGGCGGCCACAACAACTGCCCCCAGGTCGCCAGCCCGGCCATGGCGACCAGCAGCCCCAGCGCCTGCAACAACAGCCCGAGTGACAAGTTGGGACGAACGATACGCATGGTCACGTGCTCCTTGTGTGCCTGCGCCCAAGCATACCGGGTGATTCTCACGGTTTTGTTTCACACGCCGATCATCTTGCTCGGGCAAGCTGCCTTGCCAGGACAAGGAGCGCCCCGTGAACGGACAACGTGGTTTCACCCTGATCGAACTGATGGTGGTGCTGGTAATCGTCGGCATCGCCAGCGCCGCCATCAGCCTGAACATCCGCCCCGATCCGGGCAAGCAATTGCGCGCAGACGGCGAACGCCTGGCGCGCTTGCTGGAGCTGGCGCAAAGCGAAGCCCAGGCCGACGGTCAGCCGCTGCGCTGGCAGAGCGACCGCGACGGCTACCGCTTCGTGCGCGCCGATGGCCAGGTGCTGGCCGAGGGACCACTCAAGCCGCGGCGCTGGCAGGCCGAAACGGTGAAGGTGCAGGCCGAGCCCCGTGGCGCGGTGTGGCTCGATGGCGAATGGATCGGCGCCCCCCTGACCCTGCGCCTGCACAGCGGCACGCTGCGCCTGGAACTGGCGCGCAACGCCGCCGGGCAGGTACGGGTGAGCCAACCATGACCCGCCAACGCGGTTTTACCCTGATCGAAGTGATGATCGCCATCCTGCTGATGGCGGTGGTCAGCCTGATCGCCTGGCGTGGCCTGGACAGCGTCAGCCGCGCCGACCGGCATCTGCGCCAGGCCAGCGATGAACATCAGGCGGTGATGCGTGTGCTGCAGCAGCTGGAGCGCGACCTGGCCTTGCGTGCCACGGTGGAACTGGTCGAGCCGGTGTTGCCCGGCCACGAGCCGCGGGGCAAGCCCTTGCTACCCGCCATGCGCGCCCGCGCCGAGCGCCTGGAGCTGGTGCGCGCCGGTGCCGTGGCTGGCAGCGGCCTGCAGCGGGTGCGTTGGTATGTGCGCGGCAGCACCTTGTATCGCGCCGCCGCGCCACTGCGCGAAGGCTTCCCATTGCCCGCGCCGAAAGCCGCGGTGGCGGTGCTGGACAACGTCAGCGCATTCAGCCTGCGCACCTGGCAGGCCAAGGGCGGCTGGCGCTCCCCGGCCAGCGAGGCCGACGACAACCCCGTCGGGCTCGAGGTGCGCCTGAACCGGCGCGGTCCCCAGGGCGAGGAACACTACCGCCAGGTGCTGGGGCCATTCAACTGACCAGCACCACCCCGCCGGGCAGTTCCAGGCAGCGCGCGCCATAGGCGACGCGGATCAGTTCGGCGGCCTGGCGCAACTGATCGAAACTGAACCGCGCCTGCACCCGGCGGCGCCCCAGTGACGGGTTGAGCAGTACCAGGCGCCCGGGGCGGTAGCGGTTGATCTCGTCGATTACCTGGGTCAATGATGCATCACGGAACACCAGCATGCGCTCGCGCCAGGCCGTCACCTGGCCAATGTCGAAGGCCTCGGGCACGCCGACGCCTTGCGCGCCATAGCGTAACTGGCGGCCGGCCGGCAGCGCCTCGAGCCGGCCCTGGGCAAGGATGCGCAGCTCGCCACTCAGGCAGGTGACGCAGACGCCATCGTCGTCCTCGCGCACATTGAATCGAGCCTGTTCGGTACTGATCACCCCCTCCTGCGCCCGCACCTGCATGGGCTGGTGGGCCTGCACTTCGATCTCGCCCGCCAGCAGGGCGATACCCTGTGCCTCGCGGCTGACGCGCGTGCGCACGTTCAGCTCCAGCTTGATCCCTGGCGCCAGCTCCACCCGTTGCTGCTCATCCACCTGGGTGGCGAACGCCGCAGGCGGCGCCATGGCCTCGTCCAGCCAGCCGCCACGCCAGGCAACCACCGCCAGCGACGCGGCCAGCGCCCCGCCCAGCAGCGCCCGACGCCCGAGCAGCGGCGCCGATGGCGCCTGGCTGACCTGCTGCGCCGCAGGCCCGAGCAAACACCAGAGCTGACGCGCCTGGGCGAACGCCTCGGCGTGCGCGGGGCTGCGCGCGCACCACTGGTGCAGGGCCCGGGCATCGGCCTGGGTGGCCTGGCCGGAGGTCAGCCGCAACAGCCAGCCCTGGGCCTGGCGCTGCAAGTCGGGATCGGGCGGAATCTGGGGCATGGTGCTCACATGAAAAGGTCGACTATCGTTCAAGACGGTTTTCCCGCGCCGGGACCGAAGCGCTGAAACACTTTTCTGTCCAGACGCATCGCGCAATGCCCCAGTGCCGCCTTGAGTTCCTTTTCCACGGTGCGTGTGGAAATGCCGAAACGCTGGGAGATTTCCTGGTGCGACGCCTCCTCCAGCCGTGCGGCGATGAAAATCCGCCGGCGCCGGGCCGGCAGCTCGTAGAGCGCGCCCAGCAGGTTCTGGATCTCGCGCTGGCCGCCGACGATGCGAGCCGGGTCCTGGTCCTCGGCCACCTGCAGCAGCGTTTCGATCTCGGCGCCAGTGAGCAGCCGCGCATCGGCCTCGCGGCGGTCGGCGGCAACGTTCAAGGCCATGCGGTACAGGTAGGCACCGGGTTTGTGCAGGTCGTGCGCGGCGTCCATGCGATCCACCCGCAGGTAGGTTTCCTGCAGCACGTCGTTGGCCAGGTCATCCGAGCCAAGCCGGCGCCTCAGGCGGACCCTGAAGGTGTCGTAGGAGGTCAGAAACAGCTTGACCAGCGCACTGTCCCGAGGTTTGTTCATGCCGCCACAGCTCCTTGCTAAAGAGGGCAATCCATAGGTTCCGGGCGCAGCAACAGGGTCAGCGGCTGTGCCAGTGAAGTTGGCGGCGCCTGCTCCAGGCGTACCGCCTGCAAGCGCTCGACCAGCGCGGCATCGCGGGCGAAGTCGCCGGTGGAGGCCAACAGCCGGCTCTGCACCAGCTGCCCGCTGGCATCGATCCAGACCTGCACGGCCGCCCGGTAGCTGCCCGGGCGGGTCGACGGCCAAGCGCACAGGGCGCGCTCCACCGCGTGTTGCAATGCCACCGCATAACTGCCCGACGCCGGGCCTTCACTTCGTCCACGCCCGGGCGATGTGCGCAGGCGCAACGGTTGCAGGGTGAATCCACCGCTGCCGTGACGCGCCTGCAGGCCGGTCCCTTGCAACAAGCGCTGCAAACCCTCGCGCGCCGTGTAGCGGCCGCGCAGCGGGCTGGAGCGCTGGCCGGCGAGCAACGCCTGGTCGACCAGCACCGCCAGGCCACTCTGCCGGCCGAAGCTGTCCAGCGCCCGATCCAGCGCCTGCGCCGGTATGTCGAAGGTCAGTAACGGCTGGCCACGCGCCCCTGGCGCCGCCGCCAACCAGGCCAGTATCAGCGCGCCGACCACAAGCAATGCACGCACGGGAGATCAGGCCTCCTTGCTGGCCGCCGTCGCCGGGGAAACGTCATCCTGGGGCCTGTGTATGACGCTGTGGTGACAGGCCTCGGCAATCAAAGCTTCACCCCGTCCCATGCCGGCAGCGAATAGACTGGCGCAAGGAATGACTGCACGGAGAAGCATCATGGCCCGACTGTCGCTGATCACTTTGCCCCTGCTGCTGGCCTGCGCCCTGCCGGCGCTGGCCGAACCGCCCAAGGGCTGCATCGACGTGCAGGTCGGGCAGTCGCGGGCGCTGGCCTACGACTGTCTGACCCGACAGTTGCAAGGGGCCGATCCGCGCGCCGCCAAGGGTCTGCGCGATCAGCTCGACCCGGTCAAGCAGATGCAGCGCAGGGCACCAAACCAGATGGGTTTGGCGACACCGGCAGCGACCTCGACGCGCATGGGCAACAGCTTTGGCAGTTCGGTGGTGCCACAGCGGCCTTGAAGTACCTGACAGGCGTTTCGAATCACCTGCCCAGGGTTACCCTTCACGACGCAGCAGATAGGTATCCATGATCCACCCCTTGCGCCGCCGCGCCTCATCGCGCAACTGAAGGATGCGCGCCTTCACCGCCTGCAACGGCCCGCTCACCAGCAGCTCGTCCGGCGTGCCCAGGTAGGCGCCCCAGTAGATCACCAGTTGCGGATCATCCAGGGCGGCGAACGCGCATTGGCCGTCGAGCATCACCAGCACATTGTCGATCCGCGCCTGTTCGCCCAGGCGTCGGCCCGGCAGCACGGTCAGCGGCTCGCCGATACGGTTGAGCGGGATCTGGTGACGGGCGGCCAGCAGCTGGATGCTGCTGATGCCGGGAATCACCTGCAAGGCCAGCGCCAGGCCGCGTTCGCGGACCAGGTCGAGAATTCGCAGGGTGCTGTCGTACAGCGCCGGCTCGCCCCAGAGCAGGAACGCGCCGACATCATCGCTGCCCAGCTCATCCTCGATCAGCCGGGCGTACAATGCGGCGCGCTGGGCGTGCCAGTCCTGCACGGCGCCGACATAGTCCGGCGCCTGGCCGTCCCGGCGCGGGTCCTCGACCTGCACCAGGCGGTAACCGCCCTCGGGCAGGTAACGCTCGAGGATGGCCCGGCGCAGACGCACCAGTTCGTCCTTGTCGCTGCCCTTGTCGAGGACGAAGAACACCGTGGCGCGCCGCAGCGCCTCCACCGCCTCGTAGGTGACCTGGCGAGGATCGCCCGGTCCGATGCCGATCAGTAGAAGCTGTTTCATCGCCTGCCCTGCCTGGTTGCCGGTGGTCATTGTCGACCGACCACCGGCCGTTTGGCAAAGCGGGTCAGAAGATCGAGAAGTTGTAGCTGACAATGACCCGGGTTTCGTCCATGTCACGCGCCCACTTCTCGTAGTTGCTGCGGTAGGTGGAGTTGCGCAGGCGCACGCTGACGTCCTTGAAGGTGCCGCTCTGCACCTGGTACTTCAGCTCGCTGTCGCGTTCCCATTCCTTGCCTTCGGCGTTGCTGCCAGGGACCTTCACATTGTCGCCATTGATGTAGCGGGTGAAGAAGGTCAGGCCGGGCACGCCCAGGGCCTTGAAATCGTAGTCGTAGCGCACCTGCCAGGAGCGCTCCTGGGCGGCGGCGAAGTCGTTGACCTGGGCATAGTTGACCAGGTAGGGGTTGGTGCCGTCGAGGTACGGCATGGCGCTATCGCCGTACATGCGCTGCCAGCCGGCGCTGAGCTTGTGCCCACCCAGGCTGTAGCCAAGCATGCCGCTGAAGGCGCGGTGGTCGATGCGCCCGGCACGGGCATTGCCGATGTCGTCGCTCTTGATCACCCGCAGGTCCGCCGACAGCGTGCCGACTTCCAGTGGCTGGCTGGCGACCAGCCCGAGGAAGTGCTGGCGGTAGATGTTTTCCAGCTTGGACACCTGGTACTGCGCGCTGACGCGGTCGTTGAAGCGGTAGTCGACGCCGGCCAGATCGAAATGATCGGCCTCGATATCGCAGGCATAACGCTTGTTCTTGCAGTGCACGCGGATGTCCTGGCGGTCGGTGGAGTCCCGCGCGGTGTACTGGTTCAGGCGCGCCAGGGTGAACTTGAGGTCGCGCACTTCCTCGGAGGTCAACCAGGCGCCATGGAACATGGTCGGCAGCAGGCGCCCGTCGTTGTACTTGAGCAGCGGCACGTCCGGCATCATCGAACCGTACTTGAATACCGTCCTGGACACCTTCACCTTGCCGGCGACGCCCATCTTGGCGTACTGGTCGGCGGAGTGACGCGGGTCGTGCCCCGACGACGGCAACAGGCCGCTATTGCTGTCGGCGGGGCTGGAGTCGAGCTTGAAACCAACCATCCCCAGCGCATCCACGCCGAACCCGACCGGTCCCTGGGTATAACCGGACTGAACATTGAGAATAAAGCCCTGCGCCCACTCTTCGCGCTTCGAGGCGCCTTGCTTGGAACTGGTGTGGCCGTCACGGAAGTCGCGGTTGAAATAGACATTGCGTGCTTCGACCTTGGCACTGCTGTCTTCAAGAAAACCGGCGGCCTGGGCGTTGACACCGGCAAACAGGAAGAACAAGCCGGCAACTCGGCGCCCGGGGGCGAGGGGGAAAGGGGCAAACATGCGAAGGAACATCCAGAAGAAAGGCGAAAAACCATCCGGGCAGTCATCTGCACCGGCACTACGCGATGAACGAATACACTTCGACCATCATCCATAATTTTCCGCCAAGGGCTCTAGCCTAAGCCATGGGACCATGGTCTAAGGTGGTTGGCGGGGTCTTTTCGAATAACGCGTAAAAAATCGGCAAAGTTCCCGACTAATTGATAGAAAGTTTGCTGTTTACCCACTCGCAAGCGACTACTACACTCTCGCTTAGCGAACAGCTTTACCCATCCACGTGGCCGGCGTTCAGTCTGGTTTCATGTTCGTCACGTCCCGCCACGGCAGACTTACAGGAGTGAAGACAGTGTCCAGACTTGCAGAGTTTCGTGCTGCCGAAAAAGCGCTCAAGGAACAGATGGCACAACTGGAAGCGCTGAAAAAGGATGCCGGCCTTAAACGCGAAATCGAATTCGAGCAGAAACTAGTCGGCCTGATGAAAAGCTATGACAAGAGCCTGCGCGATATCATCGCCATTCTCGACCCGAAAGCCGTGACCCGCGCCCCGGCCGCGGTCAAGCAGCAACGCCGCCCGCGGGTGGTGAAGGTCTACGCGAACCCGCATACCGGCGAGCGGATCGAGACCAAAGGCGGCAACCACCGCGGGCTGAAAGCCTGGAAGGAACAGTACGGGGCGCAGACGGTGGAAAGTTGGGTGCGCTGATGAAACCTCGACACCCGCTTCACACTTTTTTCACACCCGCAGGCTCAGTATCGAACCAGCTAAAGGACTAGCGACCCCATCACGCGCCCGCACATGCGGGCCTCTAATTCCGGCGCCCCGCACTCGTGCGGGGCGCTTTCATTTGCGCTGCTGGTTGACTTCCGTATCATGGCAAACCTATTCAAGGCCCTGATTCCGGAGTACCCATGAGCCTGCACGATCTGCAAACCCTTCCCGGCGTGACCGCCCAACCAGACACCGCCACCGCCCAATTCGTGTTCAACCACACCATGCTGCGGGTCAAGGACATCGAGAAGTCCCTGGACTTCTACACCCGCGTCCTGGGCTTCCGCCTGGTGGACAAGCGCGACTTCCCGGAAGCGGCTTTCAGCCTGTATTTCCTGGCCCTGGTCGACCCGGCGCAGATTCCTGCCGATGACGCCGAGCGCCATCAGTGGATGAAATCGATCCCCGGCGTACTCGAGCTGACCCACAACCACGGCACCGAGAACGACCCCGAGTTCGCCTACCACAATGGCAACACCGACCCGCGCGGTTTCGGCCACATCTGCATTTCGGTACCGGACGTACGTGTTGCCTGCGCCCGCTTCGAGGCCCTGGACGTCCCGTTCCAGAAGCGCCTGCAGGATGGCCGCATGAACCACCTGGCCTTCGTCAAGGACCCGGACGGCTACTGGGTCGAAGTCATCCAGCCGACCGAACTCAAGGGCTGATAGCCACAGGTGGCGCTCGTCGGGCCGGGAACTCCCGGCCCCTCGCTGTGGTATATGGAAGTAACTCCTGTTCCAAGCCACAGCGAGGTAAGGACGATGCAAACCCTTCACTGTGAATACCGCGACCACACCATCACCGCCAGCGTGATGCCCCACCCCGACTCTCCCCTGCCCTATGCTGCAGGCTGCGTGATCACCGACCCTGCCGGCCACAGCAGCAGGCGACTATCGATGCCGATGAAGTTCTTCGCCGACCTGGAGAATGCCCAGCACGTGTCCCTGGCCCATGGCCGGGCGCTGGTTGACCAGCAGCTGGATGACAAGGATCAGCGGGTGTTCTGATAACCCCACGCCAGCAGCCAGCACCCACAGAGTGGGAGCCGGCTTGCCGGCGATGCGGCGCGCAGCGGCGCCCTTCTATACCCAATCAGCCTTCACGGGCATAGGCCACAGCCGCCGCCACCTGCTCAGCTGTCGGCCGAACCCCGGTGTACAACACGAACTGCTCCAGCGCCTGTAGCGCGATGACGTCGAGGCCGGTGATCACCGGCTTGCCCAGCGCCTCGGCGGCGCGGATCAGCGGTGTGCGTGCCGGCAGGGCAACCACATCGAATACCCGCTCAGCCGCCGCGATGGCGGTTTCGCTGAAGGCCAGTTGGTCGGCCTCCGGGCCGCCGGCCATGCCGATCGGCGTGACGTTGATCAGCATCGGCGGGCAACGGTCTTCGAGTTCCGGTAGCCAACGATAGCCGCAGACATCCGCCAATTGCCGCCCGGCCTGCTCGTTGCGGGCGACGATGATGCCGTCGCCAAAGCCCGCGTCGCGCAGCGCGCTGGCCACCGCCTTGGCCATGCCACCGCTGCCGCGCAAGGCGAAGCCGGTCGCCGGATCGACCCGCCGTTCGGCCAGCAGCTGCCGTACCGCCAGGTAATCGGTGTTGTAGGCCTTCAGATGGCCTGCGATATTGACCAGGGTGTTCACCGAGTCGATGGCCGCCGCCGAGGGGTCGACCTCGTCCACCAGGGCCAGGCAGGCTTCCTTGTAGGGCATCGATACGCCACAACCGCGAATACCCAGGGCGCGGATGCCGGCCACGGCGGCCGGCAGATCCTGGGTGGTCATGGCCTTGTAGTAATAGTCCAGGCCCAACTGCTGATACAGATGGTTGTGAAAGCGCACGCCGAACGTACCGGGGCGCCCGGCCAGGGAAATGCACAACACGGTGTCCCTGCTCGGTGAATGGCTCATCGCGGTTCCTCTGTCATGGCTGAATCGATTGCGCCAGCGTACCAGACCCTGCCGCCGGTCGCCCCTTACACAACCTTTACCCTTTGCCAGTGCGCAGTTGACCGAGGCTGCGGTCATAGTAGACAGACCCCGAACGTGGGGTTGTCTTGCGAGGTGTCACCATGAAGCGTTTCATCCCCGGAATCGCCCTGCTGGTCGGCGCGCTGGCCATCAGCGGACAAGCCTCGGCCCATGGTGGCGGCTGGTACGGCCCGGGGCCGGTGATCGGCGCGGCCGTGGTGGGCGCGGTGGTCGGGGCGGCCGTATCGGGCGGCCACGACCGCACTGTCTACGTCGAACGCCAGCCGGCCTACTATCCACCGCCACCGGTCTACGTGCAGGCGCCGCCACCGCCGGTGTATTACCAGCCCTACGTGGTCGAGCGCTATGTGCCCTCCCCGCCCCCGGTCTATCGCCGCTATTACGGCCCGCCGCCGGTGTACTACGGCCCGCCGCGCTGGTAAGCGGCATAGTTGATAAAAGCAATGACCACTATCGAGGACATTGATTTCAAACCCTGAAGGCGCCTGGGTAAGGTAGGGCCATGTTCGAGAGGAGATCCACCATGGCCCCGATCCAGATCATGTCCGTTGTCGGCAGCGCAGTCCCCAGCAGCCTGCGCCAACAGGGCCTCCTGGCCTGCTGGTATCTGCTGCGCGACGGTGAAGCCATCAGTGGCCCGTTGACCAGCCGCCGCTGCGCCGAGAGCCTGGCCGACCGCTTGCTCGACCAGACCTTGGTCGCCTGACCCCGAATTTGTTGTGTGTTGCTCCCTAAGCCCTTGTAGCCCGCCACCCGGCGGGCTTTTTTTTGCTCGCCAACCAGCCGCCTACAAGTGCCCCGCCCACACGGCAAGTGGCAGTGGTGGTTGCTGGTCGAGGATACGGCGCCAGATCAAGCCCAGCCGCTCGCCATCGAACAGGGAGGCGGCACCGCCACCAACCCAGCCCCTGGGCTGGATCACCGCCCATTGCCCCGCGGCGTCACGCCGGGCCATCTCGAAGCGGAAACTGTAGTTGCCCGGCATGCCCATGCGCAGGTCGGTGACCACCAGCGAGTCGCCAATGATGTCGTAGCGCAGCCAGTCATCGGTGAACCAGCGCAGACGCTCGTACAGCGGTGCGCCCGCCAGTACCTTGGCTGCCTCCAGATTGCGCGACTGGTGCAGCATCTCCGGAGGTTCGCGATCGAACCCGCTGCTCACGCCCTCGTAGTAATCGCCGTCTTGGGTTTTCGCCAGCACCCGCCAGATCAGGCTGTTGAAGGCGATGGGCACCGCGCGGACCTCACTGGGCTCTACTCCCTGCGCCTGCAAGGCCAGGTGGAAACGTTGCTCGGCGGCCATGCGCCCGGCCAGGCCAAAACCCAGGTACAGCGTGCTGAATCCCAGTGCCAGGCACAACATCGCGGTCGCCCTGCCCTTCAGGCCCCTGATCGCCGCATAGCCGACCGCCAGCAGCAACGGCACGGTATACACCGGGTCGATGATGAACACCGCCGCCCAACTCTCCGGCGTCAGGTGCAAAGGCCAGAACAGCTGGGTGCCATAAACGGTGAAGGCGTCGAGCACCGGGTGGGTGACCAGCGCCAGCCAGAAGGCCAGGAACAGCCTGCCAGGGGTATAGCCTCGACCTGGCCAACGCCAGGCGACCAGCCAGGCCAGCAACAGGGCCAGGCCGGTCAGGACGAAGATCGAATGGGAAAAGCCACGGTGGAAGGTCATCTGCGACACCGGATCGGCATAGCGGATCACCACATCCAGGTCGGGCAGTGTCCCCAGGGCGGCGCCATAGATCAGCGAACGGCGGCCCTGGATACGGCCCAGGACGGTGCCTTGCAGGGCCGCGCCGAGCACGGCTTGGGTGATTGAGTCCACGGCAAACGTCTCGTGCAGGGTCTATCAGATGGCGTGACGCAACATTGCCAGTACCTGCGCATGCAACGCCGGATCGCCACACGCAACCACGCAGCCCCCGTCCTGGGCCGAGCCGCCATCCCAGGACGTAATGACCCCACCCGCGCCTTCGATGATCGGCATCAACGCCTGCACGTCGTACGGCTGCAGGCTGGCCTCGACGATCACATCGACGAATCCGCACGCCAGCATGCAGTAGGCATAGCAATCACCGCCATAGCGCATCAGCCGGGCCTTGCCGGCGACCGCCTCGAACGCCGCCTTGCGCGCCGGGGTGTCGAACATGTCAGGGGTGGTGCACATCAGCGTGGCCGACGCCAGGTCGGCGCAGGCGCGGGTCTTCAGCGGTGTGTCATTGCGCCAGGCGCCGTGCGGGGTGCCGATGAAGCGTTCGCCGGTGAAGGGCTGGTTCATCACCCCGAGCACCGGGCGAGTGCCGTCGTTGAGGGCGATCAGCGTGCCCCACAGCGGAAGGCCGGTGATGAAGGCGCGGGTGCCATCGATCGGGTCGAGCACCCAGGTCAGCGGGCTGCTGCCCAGTGCCGCGCCCTGCTCTTCACCCAGTATGCCGTGGGTGGGATAGCGGGCCTGGATCAGCGCGCGCATGGCCTCTTCGGCGGCCTTGTCGGCGATGGTCACCGGGTCGTACAGCCGCCCCCCCTTGTCCTCGACATCCAGGCTGGCACGAAAGTACGGCTGGATCGCCGCCGCGGCGGCATCGGCCAGTTGCTCGGAGAAAAGTCGGAATTCGCCGATCTGTTCAGCGCTCAGGGACATGGGGCGGTCTCGTTGTTGGATGGGATGCGCATCATACCCGAGTCGTGCCTGGACATACCTCTGGCGTCAACAATGATATTGTTATGCCATTATTGCCGCTTCATTTAACCGTCACTGATTCGTTGTACTAGGATAGCTAGCAGCCCAATGGCCCGGCCGACAGTCAAGGATGCTGGTTGCTGGCGCAAGGGCCTCCGTTCCACCGCCTATCATGGATGACACGATGAATTCGCACCTGCTCTTTCCGCAGATCGGCAAAGTCATAGCCAGTACCGGCAGCCGCCATTTCCCCCGGCACCTGCACGACCTGATCCAGACCCACCTGACCATCGATGCCACGCATATCCGCCAACTGCGCATCAACCCGGCTTGCGCCAGCCAGCCAGACGCGACCTTGGTCAGCGAGACGGTATTCAGCGCCGGCGATACGGGCGACGGCTTCGACGACCCGGCGCGCCTGCACCTGGCCCGGCGCAAGGATGGTTTCCGCTACGAAATCACGGTATTGCGGGCCGACACCCGCGTTGGTTTCTCAGCTACCGATCGCAGCCGGCTGGAGGACATTTCGCCCTTGCTGCTGCCCATGCTGGAAAAACACATCAATGCCCTGCAGCCTGCCGCGCCGGTACCCGCGGACCCCGACAGCCTCGAACAGCGCTTTCTCGAGCGCCTGCGTCAGACCGGCATCCGCCTGTCCGAGCGCGAAATGCAGGTGTGCGAAGGCTTGCTGGCCGGGCGCACCGCGCCGCAGCAGGCCGGGCATCTGCGGCTCAAGGTCAATACGGTGGAAAGTTACCTGCGCCGGGCCGCGATCAAGCTGGGCATCAGCGGACGCCACTCGCTGATGCGCTGGATGTATGCCGAAATCTAGTCCCCCGCAGGACACCTGAGAGCGAGCGCCATGCATATAGCGCTCGCTCTCGGGCCTAATCCCGCGCCAATGCCTCGATAGGGTCCAGCCGCGCCGCATTGCGCGCCGGCACGAAGCCGAATACGATGCCGATCAAGGTCGAGCAGACGAACGCCGTGACCACCGACCCC
This sequence comes from Pseudomonas sp. FG36, assembly GCF_057809275.1. NCBI lineage: Bacteria > Pseudomonadati > Pseudomonadota > Gammaproteobacteria > Pseudomonadales > Pseudomonadaceae > Pseudomonas > Pseudomonas sp. FG36. Next base: position 31,361 of record NZ_JBMDJQ010000038.1, on the reverse strand, counting down.
AGCGAGAACACCATCTCCCACTGTTTGACGAACAACGCGAACAGATACCCGATCCCATAGGACAGCCCGATCCCGATCACCCCGCCGATCAGGCAGACCATCACCGCCTCCACCAGGAACTGCTGGCGGATATCCGACTGCCGCGCCCCCACCGCCATGCGGATGCCGATCTCGCGGGTGCGCTCGGTGACCGACACCAGCATGATGTTCATCACCCCGATCCCCCCCACCACCAACGAAATCACGGCGATCAGCGACAGCAGCAAGGTCAGCGAGCGGCTGGTCTTCTGCACGGTCTGCATGATGCTGTCGAGGTTGTTGGTGAAGAAATCCTTGGTACCGTGGCGCTGCAGCATCAGTTTGTTGACCTCCTCCTCCACCCGCTTGCTCGGCATGCCGTCCTTGATCCGCACGCTGATGCTGTCCAGGTGGCGCTGGCCAAGCACGCGCCCGGCGGCAGTTTCGTAGGGCATCCACACGTTCAACGTGTTGCCGGCGACGAACAGGTTCTTGTTCTCCGCCGTCACGCCGATCACCGTGCACGGCAAGTTGCCGACCAGGATCACCTGCCCCAACGGGTTGACGCCGTCACCGAACAGGCGCTTGCGCGTATTGTGGTCGATCACCACCACCTGGGCCTGGCGCCGGGCATCGTCTGCGCTGAACACGATCCCCGCGGCCAGGGGGATGTTGCGCACCTGGAAGTACTGCTCGCTGACGCCATTGAGCTGCACGTCGGCGTCAATGTTGCGGTAGCGCACCAGCGAACTCTGGCCGATCACCGGGGTGGCGCTGTCAACATAATAGAGTTCGTTGAGCGCGGTCACGTCGGCCGGCACCAGGGTCTCGATGGCCTTGGCCCGACTGTCGCCGAAACTGGTGCCGGAGTAGATGTCGATGGTGTTGCTGCCGATCGCCTGGATATCCTTGAGCACGTAGCCCTTGGCGCCCTCGCCAATGGCCGAGATCGACACCACGGAAGTGATGCCGATGATGATCCCGAGCATGGTCAGCAAGGTGCGCATGCGGTGCGAGACCAAGGCGATCCAGGCCATCTTGAAGGCCTCGCGGAACAACCCGAGGCTGGCAACCAGCCGCCGTGGCACCTGCTCGCGGGCCGGCGCCGCCTCGGCGGTCGGCGCGGGGGGCTCGGCGCGGGTGCGCCGGTCACTGACGATCTGCCCGTCGCTGACCTCGATGATCCGCTCGGCATGGGCGGCGACCTTGGGATCGTGAGTCACCAGGATCACCGTGTGCCCGGCGCCGTGCAGTTCCAGCAGGATGTTCATCACCTCCTTGCCGCTGGCGGTATCGAGGGCTCCGGTGGGCTCGTCGGCAAGGATCACCTCGCCGCCGTTCATCAGCGCCCGGCAGATACTGACCCGCTGCTGCTGGCCCCCCGACAGCTGGCTGGGCCGGTGCGCCAGGTGTCCGCCCAGGCCCAGGCGGCCCAGCAGTTCCCGCGCCCGGGCATGGCGCCCGGCCTGCGCCACGCCGGCGTACACCGCCGGGATCTCGACATTGCGCAGGGCATCCAGGTGCGGCAACAGGTGGTAGCGCTGAAAGATGAAACCGAAGTGGTCACGGCGCAGCGCGGCCAGGGCGTCGTCGTCGAGATCGCGGGTTTCCTGGCCGCTGACCTGGTAGCTGCCGGCGCTGGCATGGTCCAGGCAACCGAGGATGTTCATCAGCGTCGACTTGCCCGAACCCGAGGCGCCGATGATCGCCACCAGCTCGCCGGCATGGATCTCCAGGTCGATGCCCTTGAGCGCCAGGAACTCGCGATCGCCCGCCATGAAGCTGCGGCTGACCCCGTCCAGGCGCAGCAGCGGCTGGTCCTCGAGCGCCGACACCGCCCGTGCCGGCGACAGTTCCACGTTCATGTTCATGCTCACGCCCCCGCCTCGCCCGACACCGGCTCGCCGATCACCACGCGGTCACCTTCGGCCAGGCCGTCCTTGACCTGCACCTTGACGTTGTTGTTGATCCCCGCCTGGACCTTGCGTACCTGGGCGAAACCCTTGCCATCGAGCACCCGCACCGGGAAGCTGCCGTCGGCGTCACGCGGCCCCAGCGCCGCCACCGGCACGGTGAGCACGCCCAGGGCGGTGTCGAGGACGATACGCACCTGGGCGGTCATCGAAATGCGCAGGCGGTGCTCGGGGTTGGGCACCTCGAACAGCGCGTTGTAGAACACCGCGCTGGCCTGCTTGGCGGCGCCGCCGCTCTTGTCGCTGCTTTCCAGGTAGTTCTGCGGCGCGGGCTCGGTGCCGCGCAGCTTGGCGTAATAACGCTGGTCGTCACCGAGGATGGTGAAGTACACCTGCTGACCGGGGCTGATATGAATCACGTCGGCTTCGGACACCTGGGCCTTGATGGTCATGGTGTCGAGGTCGGCGAGCTTGAGGATTACCGGCGCCAGCTGGTTGGAGATCACCGTCTGCCCTTCCTGGGTGACGATACCCACCACATGGCCATCGATCGGCGCGACGATACGGGTGTAGCCGAGGTTGACCCGCGCCGTATCGATCTGCACCTGGGCGCTCTTGATCTGCGCGTCCAGCGAGCGCAGGTTGGCCTGCTGCACCTCGAATTCGGACTCGGCGTTCTCGAAGTCCTGGCGCGAGATCGACTCGTCGGCCTGGAGCACGTCGTAGCGTTCGTAGACCCGCTTGGCCTGCTTGAGCTTGGCCTGCACCGAGCGCCGCTCGGCCTGCAGCTTCTCGGCGTCGACCTCGGCCTGGCGCAGCGAGTTGCGCGGCACCAGCGGGTCGATTTCGGCCAGCCACTGGCCTTCGGCGACCTTGTCGCCAAGCTTGACCTTGAGCGACTTGAGCTGCCCCGAAACCTGGGCGCCGACGTCGACCTGGCGGATACCTTCCAGGGTGCCGGTGGCCAGCACCGCGTTTTCGATATCGCCACGCTCGACCGTGGCGGTGATGTACTGCGGCGGCTTGGCTGGGGCCTGTACCGCGTAGAGCACGATGCCGGCGACCAGGGCCACGGCGACACCGAGGGTGATCTTGCGAAACTTCGTCTTTTCCATAAAACCGTTCTTCCTGAAGCTGATGAGGTCCCGTGGGAGCGGGCTTGCCCCGCGATAACGCCACTCCAAGGTGACGCCATCGCTTTGCAAGCCCGCTCTCACGACGGTGTTACTGCTTCACCCTGCTGTGATACAGGGCCTGCCCGTCATGCCACCAGGCGGCCAGGCTGAACACATCCGGCACCTTGAGGATGCTGAAATGGTTGCCTGGCCCCTGCCACACCTCCAGCTGCGGCAGCCATTCACGCCAACCGTCTTCCATGGCCTGTTGCTCGCCCTGGTTGCCGGCGGCGTCCAGGCTCGGATCGGCCACCAGCACCAGCCGCGCCAAGCCATTGAAGCCACCCTCGGGGCGATACACCGTGCGCAGCGCCGTGGCGAAGGTGCGCACCACGCCTTCAAGTGCCTGCGGCGAAGAGCGCGACGGCATCAGGCCGACCCGTACCATCGCCGCGTGCAACTGGCGCAGCTGCTCCTGATCGTCGGTTTCGGCGAAGGCTAAAGGCTCGATGCCCAACGACTTGCCGGTGGACAGTTGCAACGACTCGATAAGCCGCTGCAGGGCCTGGGTATAGGTGTACGGCTTGCCGCAACTGCCCCCCGCGCCCGGCGCCTCGCTGTCGATCAGGGTCAGGGAGCGCACCTCGCGCCCCTTGGCCTGCAGGCGTATCGCCATGGCATGGGCCACCCAGCCACCGAACGAGTGCCCGACCAGGTTCAACGGCCCTTCGGGGTACAGCGCCTCTATGGCCTGGACATGGCACGCCGCAGCCACCTCGACCGAGCAATGGGGCACTTCACCCGCAGCCAGGCCGCGCGCCTGCAGGCCATGCACCGGCCAGTCCGGCCCCAGCGCCTCGGCCAGGCCGATGAAGCTGGTCACGCTGTCGCCGGCGCCCGGCACGCAGAACACCGGCACATGGCCCGGCACGCCACTCTGGATTGCCAGTAGCGGCTGGTGCGCCGCCGGCGCGAGCGCCGACGCGGCCTGCATCGCCTGGGCGATGGCCTGGCCGAGCACGGCGGCTTGCGGGTCCTGCACCATGCTCTGGTGATCCCCCGGCACGCTCAGGCACTTCAGCTCCTGCCCAGGCAAGGCCTCGGCCCAGCCCAGGCTCGGGCTGTCGGTGACGATACCGGCGCTGCGCTGTTCGGCGATGAACAGGTGCAGTGGCACCGGCAACGGCGCCAGGCGATAGTGAGCCAGGGCATGGCCATGGGCCAGGTGACGCTCGAAGAAGTGGCGCAACTGTCCATCGCTGGCCTGGGCCAGGCCCGGCACCAGCAACTGTCGCTCACGGCAGAGGGCAAGCAGTGCCTCGAAGGGCAATGCGCCCGGCTGCAACGCCTCGATCTCGGCCAGTTGCATAGCCCCCGCCTCGCCCTGCGCCTGCCAGTGCACGCGGCAATGCAGCAGCAACTGCGCTTGCACCAGGTGCGGCCCTTGCCAGCGTGCCTTGCCCTGGTCGCTCAGGCGCGGCACGTAGGTGTCGATCAGGCCGACGAAGGCCACCGGCTCGTCCGCGCCCAGCAGTTGCGCCGCCACCTCGTAGGCCAGCACACCGCCGAACGACCAGCCGGCCAGGCGATACGGCCCGTGTGGCTGTACGGCGCGAATCTGCCGCACCAGGCGCGCCGCCAGGCACTCCATGGTGTTCAGTTGCGCCTGCCCGACGGCGACGCCGGCCAGCCCATAGACAGGGAAATCACCTTCGATATGCCGCCCCAGGACCGGGAAATACAGGTCCAGGCCACTGAACTCATGGATCAGGAACAGTGCAGGCTGGCTGCCTGTGGCGCGCACCGTGACCAGGCCTTGCGCCTCGTCCTCGGCCGCCACCTCGTCGAGCAGCGGCGCCAGGGCGGCAATGGACGGGTGCTGGAACAGCTCGGCCAGGGTCGTGTGCAGGCCAGCCTGGCGCATCTCGCCTACCAGGCGGATCGCCGACAGCGAATGCCCGCCCAGCTCGAAGAAGCTGTCATGCCGCCCCACCCGCTCGACCTCGAGCACCTGCGCCCACAGCGCGGCCAACGCCTGCTCCACAGGCGTAACCGCCGCCTCGAACACCGCCACGGCAAGGTCTTGCGCGCCCGGCAGCGGCAGCGCCCGCCGGTCGACCTTGCCATTGTTGGTCAACGGCAACGCCTCGAGTGCCACGAATGCCGCCGGCAGCATGTACTCCGGCAACCGATCGCGCAGGAAAGCGCGCAGTGCCGCACCGTCCAGGTCCATGTCGGTACGGGTGTACCACGCCACCAGGCGCAACGGCCCCTGTTCCAGGCGCAAGGCCATGACCACGGCCTCCTCCAGTCCCGGGCACTGGGCCAGGTGCTGCTCGATCTCACCCAGCTCGATGCGGAAACCACGGATCTTCACCTGGTCGTCGGTGCGGCCCAGGCATTCCAGCTGGCCATCCTCGCGCCAGCGGGCCAGGTCACCGGTGCGGTACAACCTCGCCCCGACAGCTGCGGCGAACGGATCGTCGAGGAAGCGTTCGGCGGTCAACTGCGGACGATTCAGGTAGCCGAGGGCGACGCCGTCGCCACCGATGTACAGCTCGCCGGTGACGCCCTCGGGCAGCAAGCGCCCGTGGCAATCGAGGACATAGGCCGTGGTGTTGCCGATCGGGCCGCCGATGGGCACGTGCTCGCAGCCTTCGACCAGCGCCCGCACCGTGCTGGCGGTGGCGAAGGTGGTGGTCTCGGTAGGCCCATAGCAGTGCACCAGACGCAACTGCGGCGCCCGGGTCAACAAGGCGCGGAAGCTGGCGGGTTCGCCGCGCTCGCCGCCGCACAGCAGGATGCGCAGGCCGGCCAGGGCTTCGGGGATCAGCTGCACATACTGGTTGAACAGCGCCGTGGTGACGAACATCACGCTGGCGCCGCCCTGGCGCAGGGCGGCGGCGAACTGCGCCGGCTCCACCAGGGTCTGGTGGTCGATCACCAGCACCTGGCCGCCGTTGAGCAGGCCGCCCCAGACATCCATGGTCGCCGCGTCGAACGCCGGGTTGGCGACGAAGGCGAAACGGTCCGTGGTGTTGAAGTCGGCATAACCGTTGTTCAGCACCAGCCGGGCGATGCCGCGATGGGTCACCCGCACGCCTTTCGGCGTGCCGGTGGAACCGGAGGTGTACATCACGTAGGCCACAGCGTCGGTCTCCAGGGCCAGGCCCGGGTTGTACGCGGGCTGCTCGTCCAGCGCCAGGCAGTCCAGGTCGATGCGCCGCGCCTCGCAATCGGCCGCCAGGCTGCCGAGGGTCAGCAGTATCACCGCCTGGCAGTCCTGGACCATGAACGCCTGGCGCTCGGCCGGGGCGTTGATGTCCAGCGGCACGTAGATCGCCGAACACTTGAGCACGGCCAACTGCGCGACCAGCAAAGGCAGCGAGCGTGGCAGCAGGATCGCCACATGATCGCCGGCCGCCACCCCCTCGCCGATCAGCCAGTGCGCCAGGCGGTTGGCCTGTTCATTGAGCTCGGCGTAACTCAGCTGGCGCTCATCATGCAGCGCCGCCAGCGCCAACGGATGGCGCGCCACCTGTTGCTCGAACAGGCGGTGCACGGGCACCGACCTGGGGTAGTCGCGCTGCGTGGCGTTGTAGCCGAGCAATCGGCGACGCTCCTCGGCCGGCACGATGTCCAGCCGCTCCAGGCCTTGCCCGGGATCATGCGCCAGGGCCTCGACCAGGTGTGCGAGAGCCTGCTCGAGGTAACCGCACAGCCGCCGGGCGTCCAGGCCCGCCGCGCACTGCGCGGTCAGGCTGAAGCGCTCTCCGAGGTCGTCGATACTCAGGGCCAGCGGGTAGTTGCTGCGTTCCTGCGCATGCAGCAGCTCGATGCCCTGCCAGGCACGCCCACTGGCAGTGTCATGGGCCAGCGCGGCGGCACTGTGGCGGTAGTTGAGCAAGGCGCTGAACAGCGGCGCGCCGGGCGGCAGCGCACTGCAGCGCTGGGCCAGGGCCAGTTGCGCATGCTCATGCACCAACAGCCCGGTCAGCCGGCGATGGGTGTCCAGCAGCGCCTCGCGCACCGGCAGGCGGCCCACGTCCAGGCGCAGCGGCAAGGTGTTGATGAACACGCCCAAGGCCCGCTCCATGCCTTCACCACCCTGCAGGCGACCGAGCAGCACGGTGCCGAACACCACGCTGTCGCGTCCCGACAACTGCCCCAGCACCAGGCCCCAGGCCAGGTGCATCAGGCTGGCCGCGCCGACACCCAGCAGCCGCGCCTGTTCGCGGGCCCGTCGCGCCAGCCCGTCGTCGAGCCAGTGCTGGGCTTCGGCCACGGCGTCGGCGTGGGCCAGCGGATGCGGGCCGTAAGCCAGGGTTGGCTCGTATATATCGCCCAACTGCTCGCGGAAGTACGCCTCATGCTCGGCCTCGCCGGCACCCTGCAGCACCTGGGCGATGTAGTTGCGGTACGGCACCGGCGGCGGCAAGCGCAGCTGCTCGCCGAGCAGACAGGCCTGCAATTCGGCGCGCAACACATCCTGGGCCACGTGGTCCATGACCAGGTGGTGGAACAGCAAGGTGGCGGTGATCCGCCCGCTGCTCGGGTCCTGGCTGTGCACCAGGCGCAGCAGCGGCGCGCGGGTCAGGTCCAGGCGCAAGCTGATCGGCTCATCCGCGGCCAGTTCCTGCACGGGCAACGCCGCCTGGCGCCATACCACCTGCACCGGCTGCGCCAGACCTTCCCAGTACAACGAAGAGCGCAGGATGTCGTGCCGGGCAATCACCTGGTCCAGCGCCTGGCGCAACGCCTCCAACCGAGCCTGGTCGGCCACCGCGAAACGCGCCTGCAGCAGGTAGGGGTCGTCACCCTCGCTGGCCAGGTGGTGATAGAGGATCCCCGCCTGCAACGGCCCCAGCGGATAGATGTCCTGTACATTGGCGGCACCGCCAGGCACCTGGTCAACGATCCGCTCGATGTGCGACTGCTCCAGCGCCACCAACGGCAGCAAGTCCGGCGTGATGCGCCGGCAATCACTGCCGATGCGGTTGGCCGGCACCCGGCTCCCGCCATGCTGGCCCAGGGTCGCGGCCACGGCGGCCACGGTCGGTTCGGCGAACAGCACGCGGATGTCCGCGTCCAGGCCCTCGGCGCGCAAGCGGGCGATCAGGGTCACGGCCAGCAACGAGTGGCCACCGAGCTCGAAGAAATGGTCCTGGCGCCCTACCCTCGGCACGTTGAGCAACTCGGCCCATAGCGCCGCCAGATGGCGCTCGGCCTCGCCTTGCGGCGCCTCGTAGGCACGGCTGAGCACCGCGTCGGCACCGGGGTCGGGTAGCCGCTGGCGGTCGAGCTTGCCATTGGCCGTCAACGGCATGGCCGGCAGTGCCACGTAGGCCGACGGCACCATGTAGTCCGGCAAACGTGCCTGGGCATGCTTGCGCAATGCCGCCACGCCCGGCGCGCCATCGTCGGCCGTGAACCAGGCGACCAGGCGCTCGCCGCGCAGCAGCACCGCCACTTCGCGCACGTGCGAATGGCTGGCCAGGCAGGCCTCGATCTCGCCCAGCTCGATACGCAGACCGTGCAGTTTCACCTGGAAATCGTTGCGGCCAAGGAACTCCAGCTCGCCATCGGCGCGACGACGCACCAGGTCGCCGCTGCGATACAGGCGCTCATCGACCACGAACGGGCTGGCACCGAAACGTTCGGCCTCCAGCACCGCCAGGCCCAGGTAGCCACGCGCCACGCCGACGCCGCCGATATACAGCTCGCCCACCACGCCCCGCGGTACCGGCAGGCCATGGCTGTCGAGCACATACAGGCGGGTGTTGGCGATCGGCCGACCGATCGGTGGCGCCCCTTCGGGCACGGGTTGCCGGGGCTCGAGGGTCCAGACGCTGCAGTCGACGGTGGCCTCGGTGGGGCCGTAGACGTTGTGCAGCCGCACCTGCGGCAGGCGCTCGCGCAACTGGCGCAGCAACGCCGAAGTCAGCTCGCCACCGCCACAGACCACATCGGTGAGGCTGTCGCAGGCCGCGCTGGCCTCCAAGGCGAGGAACTGCTGCAGCAGCGCGGGCACGAACTGCACCACGCTGACCCGCTGGCGCTGGATCAGCGCCGCCAGGTAGTCCGGGTCGCGCTGGCCATCCGGGCGCGCCAGCACCAGGCGCAGGCCGGCACACAACGGCCAGAACAGCTCCCAAACCGACGCATCGAAGCTCACCGGGGTCTTGTGCAGCAGCGCGCCTGCGGCGCTCGGGGCGATCAACCGCGAACTCCAGTGCACCAGGTTGCACAGGCTGCGGTGCTCGACCATCACCCCTTTCGGCGTGCCGGTGGAACCAGAGGTGTAGATCACGTAGGCCAGGTGGCGGGCGCCAAGGCCCGGTACCTGCGGATTGTCCGGCGACTGCTCGGTCCAGTCCGGCTGGTCGAGGTCCAGCCGCGCCACCGGGCTGTCGCTGAAGCGCCGGTTGCTGGCGGCATCAACCAGCAACGCCAGCGGCGCGCTGTCTTCGAGCATGTACGCCAGGCGCTCATCCGGGTAGCCCGGATCCAGCGGCACATAGGCGCCACCGGCCTTGAGCACCGCCAGCAGCCCGACCAGCAACCCTGGCCCCCGCGCCAGGCACACGGCGACCCGGCTGTCGGCGACCACGCCCTGTTCGATCAGGCGGTGGGCCAAACGGTTGGCCGCCGCATTCAGTTCGGCGTAGGTCAGTTGCCCGTCCTCGGCCTGCACCGCGATAGCCTGCGGCGTACGCGCCGCCTGCGCCTCGAACAGTGCATGCAGTGGTTGCTGCAGGCCGCCGATCCGCTCGCTGGCGTTGCAGGCCACCAGTTCCTGGCGACGCTCGGCGGCGCCGAGCAGCTCGACCTTCGCCGGCACGGCCTGGTCGCTGCCCGCCATCGCCCACAGCAGTTGCTCCAGGTAACCCAGGTGCCGCTCGATGGTCGCCCGGTCGAACAGCGCGGTGGCGAACTCCAGGGCACCACCGTAGCCATCGGCGGTCTCGCCCAGGCTCAGGGTCAGGTCGAACTTGGCGAAGGTCTGCGCGCCGCCCAGCGCCTCCAGTTGCAGCTCACCCAGGCGCAGGGCCTCGCCCGGCACGCCGTTCCACGCCAGCGATACCTGGTACAGCGGTGTGTGGGCCAGGCTGCGCGGCGGGTGCAAGCGTTCCACCACCTGTTCGAACGGCAGGTCCTGATGGTCCTGGGCCTGGCTCACGCAGGCCTTGACCCGGGCCAGCAGCGCGCCGACATCGGGGCTGCCGGCGGTATCGATGCGCAGCGCCAGGGAGTTGACGAACAAGCCGATCAGCCCCTCGACCTCGGCCTGCCGGCGGTTGGCCACCGGGGTGCCGATCACCACCTCGGCCTGGCCGGACAGGCGCGCCAGCAGCACCGCCCAGGCGCCGGCGAAAAGCATGAACGGAGTGACCCCATGACGCAGGCACAGCGCCCGCAGGTCTTCACTCAGGCGCCGGTCCAGGCGCACTTCGACGCGGTCGCCGAGGTAGTCCTGACGGGCCGGTCGCGGCCGGTCGGTGGGCAGGGTCAGCAGCACCGGCGCGCCGGCCAGGGCCTGGCTCCAGTAGTCGCCCTGGCGCTGCAAGGCGTCACCGCTCAGCCAGCGACGCTGCCACAGGGCGTAGTCGCCGTACTGGATCGCCAGTGCCGGCAACGGGTCGTCGCGGCCTTCGCTGAAGGCCTGGTACAACGCCGCCAGCTCCTGGGTGAACACCCCCATCGACCAGCCGTCGGCAACGATATGGTGCAAGGTCAGCAGCAACACATGGTGCTCCGCCGCCAGGCATAGCAGGCGGCCACGCACCGGCAACTGGTGCGCCAGGTCGAATGGCAGCAACGCCTCGGCCTGCATCAGCTCGGGCAACTGCTGCGCCGCGCCGCGCAGGTCATGCCAGGCCAAGGCGAAGCCGCCCCGTCCGGGCGCCACCCGCACCCGCGCCTCGGCGCCTGCCTGGGTGAAGTGGCTGCGCAGGCTCTCGTGGCGCTCGACGATGCGCTCCAGCGCCCGCTCCAGGGCGGCACGGTCCAGCGGGCCGCGCAAGGCCAGTCCCAGGGGAATATGGTAGGCGGCGCTGGCATCGTCCATCTGTGCCAGGAACCACAGCCGTTGCTGGGCGAACGACAGTGGCAGGGACTGGCCGCGCGGCGCTGGCTCGATGACCGGCAGCACGTCGTGGCGATCCTCGGCCAGGGTCGCTGCCACCGCCAGCAGGCGGTCGTCGGCGAACAGCTCGCCCAGCGACAACTCCAGGCCCTGCCGTGTGCGCACCTGGCCGACCATGCGCATGGCCAGCAGCGAATGGCCGCCCAATTCGAAGAAGCGGTCCTGACGGCCTACCCGTTCCAACTGCAGGAGCTCGCCCCACAGCTCGGCCAGGGCAACCTCCAAGGCCCCAGCCGGGGCCTCGTAGGCCTGGCTGTCCGCTTCGCGCTCGGGTAACGGCAGGGCCTTGCGGTCGACCTTGCCATTGGCGGTCAACGGCCAGGCATCCAGCCGTACCCAGGCCGCAGGCACCATGTAGGCCGGCAGGCGCTGTTGCAGCGCGGCGCGCAGGGTACCGACCGGCTGCGCCTCGGCGCCGGCAATGTAGTAGGCCACCAGCCGCGGCTGCCCAGGCTGGTCCTCGCGGGCCAGCACCAGGGCTTCGGCGACACCCTCCAGGGCGAGCAACTGCGCCTCGATTTCGCCCAGTTCGATGCGCAGGCCGCGCACTTTCACCTGGTCGTCGTTGCGGCCCAGGTAGTCCAGGGTACCGTCGGCATTCCAGCGCGCCAGGTCGCCGGTGCGGTACATGCGTGCGCCGGGCACCTCGCTGAACGGATCGTCGAGGAAGCGCTCGGCGCTCAGCTCTGCGCGGTTCAGGTAGCCCCGCGCCACGCCGGCGCCACCCACGTAGAGTTCGCCGGCCACACCGCACGGCACCAGCTGCCGCGCATCATCCAGCAGATACACGCGGGCATTGGCGATCGGCCGGCCGATGTCCAGCACGCCGCCCGGCAGCACCAGGCCCGAGGTGGCGACCACGGTCGCCTCGGTAGGGCCGTAGTTGTTGACCACCACAAAGCCGGGGTCGCTGTTGAACTGACGCAGGCGGTCACCGCCGATCAGCAAGGTGCGCAGGGTCGGGTGGCGCAGCCCCTGGGCGAAGGCGTACTCGGCGACCGGGGTCGGCAGGAACGCCACCTTCAGGGGTTGCTCCAGCCACCAGGCCAGCAGACCGTCGAGCTGCTCGTTGCCCAACTGCGCCGGTGGCAAGTGCAGCACCGCGCCGGCGCACAGCGCCGGCCATACTTCCCAGGCCATGGCGTCGAAACCGAAGCCGGCGACACTGGCGGTGTGATCCCCCGCGCCGAGTTCGAAGGCCTTGCAGTGCCAGTGCACCAGGTTGGCCAGGGTGCGGTGCTCGACCATCACGCCCTTGGGCTGGCCGGTGGAGCCGGAGGTGTAGATCACGTAGGCCAGGTGGCTGGCCTGCAGGCCGGGGGCCTCGGGGTTTTCCGCACGCTCCGGCCAGTGCGGCCTGTCCAGTGCCTGCGCCGCCACGCCTAGTCCTGCAAGACGCGGCAACAATGCCTGCTGTGCCAGCACCACCACCGGGGCGCTGTCCTCGAGCAGATAGCGCAGCCGCTCGTCCGGGTGCGCCGGGTCCACCGGCACGTAGGCGCCGCCGGCCTTGAGCACCGCCAGCAACGCCACCAGGGTGTCTAGGCCTCGGCGGGCCACCACCGCCACCCGCTCGTCGGGGCCGACACCCAGCCCGAGCAGGTAATGGGCCAGGGCGTTGGCGCGCTGGTTCAACTCGCCATAGGACAGGGTCATGTCGTCTTGGCTGGCGGCCAGTGCCTGCGGTGTGCGGGCCGCCTGGGCCTCGACCAGGCCATGCACGGTCTGCCCGTTCGGGAACGCCAGGGCACTGCGATTGAAGGTGTCCAGCAGGCGCTTGCGCTCGGCCTCGCCCACCAGTTCGACCTCGGCCAGCGGCGCCTGGTCATTGGCCAGCATGGCGCGCAGCATACTGTCGAAATAACCGGTGAAGCGGCGCACGGTGCTTTCGTCGAACAACGCTGTGGCGTACTCGAGGCTGCCGACCAGTGCCTCACCCTGCTCGCCCATGCTCAGCGACAGGTCGAACTTGGCCACCTGGCCGACCTGTTCCACGCCTTCCAGCTGCAGCCCCGCCAGGGTCGGCGCGGCGCCCTCGGTGGCCAGCCAGTTGAGGGTGGTCTGGAACAACGGGGTATGGCCGAGGCTGCGCGCCGGCCGGGCGATCTCCACCACCTGTTCGAAGGGCAGGTCCTGGTGCGCCTGGGCGTCGAGCAGGCGCGCCTTGACCTGCGCCAGCAGGCGCTCGGTGCTTGCCGCGCCGGCGGTATCGATACGCAGGGCCAGGGTATTGACGAACAGGCCGACCAACGGCTCCAGTTCGGCGCGCCCGCGCCCGGCCACCGGGCAGCCCACCACCACCTCGGCCTGCCCGCAAAGCCGGGCCAGGGTAGCGGCCCAGGCGCCGAGCAGGACCATGTACAGGGTCACCTGGTGCCGCTGCGCGAGGGCCCGCAGGCCGGCCCCCAGGCGCGCATCCAGCTGCAGCGCCAGGCTGGCGCCGCTGAAATCCTGGCGCGCCGGTCGTGGCCGGTCGCTGGGCAGGCTCAGCAAGGTCGGCGCACCGTCCAGGGCCTGGCGCCAATAGTCGGCCTGGCGTTGCAGTTGCTCACCGGCCAGCCAGCGCCGCTGCCACACGGCGTAGTCGGCGTACTGGATGGCCAGCGCCGGCAACGGGTCGTCCTTGCCCTCGCGCAGCGCCGGATACAGCGCGCTCAATTCGCGGGTCAGCACGCCGAGGGACCAGCCATCGGCGACGATATGGTGCACGGTGAGGAGCAGCACATGGTGCCCCTCACCCAGGCGCAGCAGGCTGGCCCGCAGCAACGGCCCCGTCGTCAGGTCGAAGGGCGCGGCGGCCTCGTCACGCAGGTGCCCGGCCAATGCCTGCGGCGCCAGCGTCCGGCGCTGCAGCCAGCCGGCTTGCGGGGTCGCGGCGATGATCACCTCGGCACTGTCGCCGCAGGGCACGAAGCGACTGCGCAGGCTCTCATGGCGCGCGACGATGCGCAGCAAGGCGGCCTCCAGCGCATCGGCATCCAGTGCTCCGCGCAGGCCCAGCGCCAGCGGCACATTGTAGGCCTGGCTGCCGCCTTCCAGTTGCGCGAGGAACCACAGGCGCTGCTGGGCAAACGACAGCGGCAAGGCTTGCTCACGGGACACCGCGACGAGCGCTGGCAGCTCGCTGCGCCCGGCGCCGGCCAGCACCTGGGCCACCGCCGCCAGCTCGGGATTGGCGAACAAGTCGGCCAGGGCCAGTTCCACGCCGAGGCGCAAGCGCACCTGGGAAACCATGCGCATGGCCAGCAGCGAATGCCCGCCCAGGGAGAAGAAGTGGTCATGCCGACCAACCCGCTCCACGTGCAGCAGCTCGCCCCACACCTGGGCCAGGGCCTCTTCCAGCTCACCCTCGGGGGCCACGTAGGTACGCTCGAACAGGGCCGAGCGTTCCGGCGCTGGCAGCGCACGGCGGTCGAGCTTGCCGTTGGCGGTCAGGGGCAGTGCGTCCAGCGACACATACGCCACCGGCACCATGTACTCCGGCAGATGGGCCAGCAACTGCGCGCGCAGCTGCTCAGGCTGGGCCGGCTCCAGGCCCGCCTGGGCGGTGAAGTAGGCCACCAGCCGCGGTTGGCCGGGCTGGTCCTCGCGGGCCACCACCACCGCCTCGCCGATGCCCGGCAGGCCGTTCAGGCGGCTTTCGATCTCGCCCAGCTCGATGCGCACGCCGCGAATCTTCACCTGGTCGTCGTTGCGGCCCAGGTAATCGAGGGTGCCGTCGGCCAGCCACCGCACCAGGTCGCCGGTGCGGTACATGCGTGCACCGGGTGTCGCGCTGAACGGGTCGTCGAGGAAGCGTTCGCGGGTCAGTTGCGCGCGGTCCAGGTAGCCACGGGCGACCCCGGCGCCGCCGATGTAGAGCTCGCCGGGCACACCCAGGGGCACGGGCTGCAGGTACGCATCGAGCACGTACAGGCGGGCGTTGTCCACGGCGCCGCCGATGTGCAGGGCGCCGCCCGCCTCCACCACACCGGAGCTGGCCACCACGGTGGTCTCGGTGGGGCCGTAGTTGTTGACCACGGCGAAGGTCTGGGTGCGATTGAACTGGCGCAGGCGATCGCCACCGATCAGCAAGGTACGCAGGGTCGGGTGCTCGAGCTGGTGGCTGAAGGCATACTCGGCCACCGGCGTGGGCAGGAAACTAACATCCAGCGGCTGGGCGCGCCACCAGGCCAGCAGCGCGTCGAGGTCTTCGTGGCCTTCGCTGGACGGGGCCAGGTGCAGGGTCGCCCCCGCGCACAGCGCCGGCCAGACTTCCCAGGCCATGGCGTCGAAGCCGAAGCCGGCCAGGCTCGAGGTGTGGCGCCCCTGGCACAGGTCGAACGCGCGGCAGTGCCAGTCCACCAGGTTGTTCAGGTTGCGGTGTTCGACCATCACCCCCTTGGGCTGGCCGGTGGAGCCTGAGGTATAGATCACATAGGCCAGGTGCGCCGGGCCCAGGCCGCTCACCTGGGGATCGTCGTGGCGCGCCGGCCAGTCCGGCTGGTCGAGTGCCAGCACCGGCGTCGCGCGCGTGCCCAGGCGACCGCGCAGCGCCTGCTGGGTCAGCACGGCCACTGGCGCGCAGTCATCCAGCAGATAGCGCACGCGCTCGTCGGGGTGTGCTGGGTCCACCGGCACGTAGGCGGCGCCGGCCTTGAGCACCGCGAGCAGGCCGACCAAGGTGTCCAGGCCGCGCCGGGCGAACACCGCCACCCGGTCGTCGGGGCGCACGCCCAGGCCGATCAGCTGATGGGCCAGGGCGTTGGCGAGCTGATTCAACTGCTGGTAGCTCAGCGACTGGTCGTCACAGGTGGCGGCAAGGGCCTGCGGATGGGCCTGGGCCACGGCTTCGATACGCTGGTGCAACGGCCCATGAGCATCCGTGGCGCCAGGGGTCTGGTTGAAGGTTTGCAGTATGTGCTCGCGCTCTTCGTCCGGCAGCATCGGCAACGCGCGGACTGCAACCGCGGATGCCTGGTTCAAGGCTGCAAGCAGGCTGCGCAGGGTCTGCTGCAGATAGGCGCAGACGCGTTGCGCTGGCACTTCTGGGCTGGCCAGCAAGGTCAGGCGGAAGGCTTCGCCGAAGTCGTCGACGCTCAAGGTCAGCGGGTAGTTGGTGGCCTCGGCGGCATGCACGATCTCGATACCTGCCCAGCCTGCCCGGCGCACCGCCTCGGAGCCCGAGGGCGCGCTGTGGCGGTAGTTGAGCAAGGCGTTGAACAACGGGGTCGGCGCCGCCACGCCGCTGCAGCGCTGGGCCAGGGCCAGGGGCGCATGCTCGTGGCGCATCAGTGTGCTCAGACGCTGGTGGGTGGCCTTGATCGCCGTGGCCAGGTCGGCGGCATCCAGGTCGACCCGCAGCGGCAAGGTATTGATGAAGATGCCCAGCGCCCGGTCGGTGGCCTCGGCGCCTTGCAGGCGCCCCATCAGCACGGTGCCGAACACCACCTGCTCGCGCCCGGTCAGGCCACCCAGCACCCGCGCCCAGGCCAGGTGGAACAGGCTGGCGACGCTCACCCCCTGGCTGCGCGCCTGGCTGCGCAGGTCGCGGCACAACGCCAGGTCGAGATCCAGGGCGTGCTCGTTCAGCGCCGCGCCGTCACCCTGCACATCGCCCAGGCCATAGGCCAGGGTCGGCCCGTCGACAGCACCGAGCATGTCGCGGAAGAACGCCTCGTGTTCGGCCTCGCTCACGCCCAGCAGGGCCTGGGCCACGTGGTTGCGAAACGGCACCGGCCGGCCCAGATGGTCACTCTCGCCGAGCAGGAAGGCGAGCATCTCGTGGCGCACCACTTCCAGGGCGCTGTGGTCCATGGCCACGTGGTGGAACTGCAGGGTGGCGTGGACCTGCCCGCCGGGCTCCGGCGCCTGGCACTGCAGGCGGATCAGCGGGGCCTGGGTCAGGTCGAAGCCGGTGTCGGGCAATGCGCCGGGAGCCAGTTGCACGACACGCAGCCGGGCCTTGCGCCAGACCACCTGCAGCGGCGTTTCCAGGGTCTTCCAGTGCACCGAGGTGCGCAGGATGTCGTGGCGTTCGATCACCCCTTGCAGCGCCTGGGCGAAGGCCTCGACCCGGCTGCTGTCGGCAAACACGAAGCGCGCCTGCATCACATAGGGATCGTGCTCGCCGGCACTGGCGTGGTGGAACAGCATGCCCTGTTGCAGCGGCACCAGCGGGTAGATGTCCTGCACGTTGGCCGCCCCGCCGGGGATGGCCGCGACCAGCTGGTCGAGACTGTCCTGGTCGAGTTCGGCCAGGCTGAGCATGACGCAGGTGATGCGCTCGCAATCGGCGGGGATGCGGTTTTCCGGCACTTCGACGCTGCCCTGGCGCGCCGCCACGTATTCGCCGCGCTCCAGCAGGGCGACCAGCGCCGGCTTGTGCTCGCGCAAGCGTGCCACCAGGGCCGCATCGGTCAAGGCCTGGCGATTGCCCTGGACCACCAGTTGGCCATCCTTGAGGGCCAGCTGGACATTGTTGGCGGTCAGTGTCGCCAGTAGTTCGTTGATGCTCACAGGACGATCTCCATTCTGTCTGTGATGGCGGCATAGCCTGCCAGCGTCGGGTGTTCGAACAGGCTGCGCACGTCGGCCTCCAGGCCCGCTTCGCGCAGGCGCGAGGTAAGGGTCACCGCCAGCAGCGAGTGGCCGCCCAGTTCGAAGAAGTTGTCATGGCGCCCTACCCGCTCCACGCCCAGCAGCTCGCTCCAGATCCGCGCCAGCAGCTGTTCGGTGTCGCCGGCGGGCGCCTCGTAGTCGCGGGTCGGCAGGTCAACTGCCGGCAGCGCCTTGCGGTCGAGCTTGCCGTTGGCGGTCAGCGGCAGGGCCGGCAGCGGAATGAACAGTGCGGGCACCATGTATTCCGGCAGCTGGCCGAGCAACGCTTCGCGCAAGGCCTCGGCCGGCGGCACGTCGCCGGTGACATAGGCCACCAGGCGCGGGCCGGCCGGCTGGGCGTCGTGCACCAGCACCACGGCTTCGCGCACCCCGGCCACACGGGTGAGGCAGGCCTCGATCTCGCCCGGCTCGATACGCAGGCCACGCAGCTTGATCTGGTGGTCGGTGCGGCCGAGGAACTCCAGCACGCCGTCCTGGCGCTGGCGCACCAGGTCGCCGCTGCGGTACAGACGCTCACCGTCAACGAACGGGCTGGCGATGAAACGCTCGGCCTGTTGTTCCGGCAAGCCCAGGTAGCCCCGCGTCACCCCGGCCCCGCCGATGTGCAACTGACCGGCAACGCCGAACGGCACAGGCTGGTCGTGGGCGTCGAGGACGTACAGGCGGGTGTTGTCGACCGGCCGTCCGATCGGCAATGCGCCCGCCGGCAGCAGATCCCGCGCTTCCAGGGTCCACACGCTGCAGTCGACCGTGGTCTCGGTGGGGCCATAGACGTTGTGCAGGCGCACCTGCGGCAAGCGCTCGCGTACCTGGCGGGCCAGGGCTTCGGTGAGCTCGCCACCACCGCAGACGATGTCGGTGAGGCTGGCGCAGGCGGCGCTGGCGTCCTCGTCGAAGAACTGCTGCAGCAAGGCCGGCACGAACTGCACCACGTTCACCTGCTGCCGTTCGATCAGCTCTACCAAGTACTGCGGGTCGCGCTGGCCATCCGGGCGCGCCAGCACCAGGCGCAGCCCGCTGCACAGCGGCCAGAACAGCTCCCACACCGAGGCGTCGAAGCTCACCGGGGTCTTGTGCAGCACCGCGCCTTTGTTCGGGAACAGCCCGGCGCTCCAGTGCACCAGGTTGACCACGTTGCGGTGCTCGACCATCACGCCCTTGGGCACGCCAGTGGAGCCGGAGGTGTAGATCACATAGGCCAGGTGCTCCGAGGTCAGGCCAGGCACCTGCGGATTGCTGTCCGACAGGTCACCCCAAGTCGGCTGATCGAGGTCGACCAATGTCGCCGACGAGCCCACCAGCGCACGGGTGGCCTGTTGCACCAGCAACGCCCGCGGCTGGCTGTCGGCGAGCATATGGCCGAGGCGCTCGGCCGGATAGTCCGGGTCGAGCGGTACGTAGGCGCCACCGGCCTTGAGGATCGCCAGCAGGCCGACCACCAGCGGCAGGCCGCGCTCGACGCAGATCGCCACCCGGTCGTCGGGTCTCACACCCAATGCGATCAGGTGATGGGCCAGGCGGTTGGCCTCGGCATTGAGCTGGGCATAACTCAGCTCACCCTGCTCCGCGCAGATGGCCACGGCCTCGGGCGTACGCAGGGCCTGGGCCTCGAACAGCGCCTGGAGGGTCTGGGTCAGGTCATGAGGCCGCGCCGTGCGGTTGCAGTCGTGCAGCAGCTGACGGCGCTCATCGAGCGACAGTACCGGCAGTTGCAGCAACGCCTGGCGTGGCTCGTGTGGCAGCGCTTCGACCATGGCCTGCAGCACCTGCCGCAGCTGCTCGCAGACCCGCGCGGCGCCGACCGCCGCCGGGGCCAGGGCTACCAGACGGAAGCTTGCACCGATGTCGTCCACGCTCAGGCTCAGCGGATAGTTGCTGCGCTCGTTGCTCTGCAGGGTCTCGATACCCTGCAGCGCCAGGCGCTGGGCCTCGTCCGCCTGGCTGCCGTGACGGTAGTTGAGCATCGCGCTGAACAGCGGCGCCGGCGCCGGCACGCCGCTGCAGCGCTGGGCCAGGGCCAGCGAAGCGTGTTCGTGGGCGAGCAAGGCGCTGAGGCGCTGTTGGGTCTGATGCACCGCCTCTTGCAGGGTCGCGGCCTGCAGGTCCAGGCGCAGCGGCAGGGTGTTGATGAACATGCCCAAGGCCTGTTCCGCGCCCTCGCCAGCCTCCAGCCGGCCCAGCAGCACGGTGCCGAACACCACGCTGTCGCGGCCGCTGGTGGCGGCCAATAGACGGGCGTAGGCCAGGTGGAACAGGCTGGCGACGCTGACGCCCAACTGCCGGGCCTGCTGGCGCAGGTCTGCGCACAGGGTCTCGTCCAGCCACAGCTGGGCCTCCTCGATACCCTGGCCATCGACCTGCACGTCGCCCAGGCCATAAGGCAAGGTCGGCTCGTCGATATCGCCCAGTTGCTCGCGGAAGAACGCCTCGTGCTCGGCCTGGCTGACGCCCAGGCGCGCCTGGGCCACGTAGTTGCGGTACGGCGCGCCCTGCCCGGCGGGCACCGCCGCGCCCTGCAGGTAACCGACCAGCTCGCGGCCCAGTACATCCAGGGCGGTATGGTCGAGGACGATATGGTGGAACTGCAACGCGGCCAGCAACCCTGGACCTTGCGGGTCCGGCCAGTGGTACAGGCGCACCAGCGGGGCCTGCTCCAGGGCCAGGGCGTGCGGCACCGCGGCTTCATCCGCCACCTCGAAGACCGCCAGAGCGGCCTGGCGCCATACCACCTGCACCGCCTGCGGCAGGCCGTCCCACAGCACCGAGGTGCGTAGCACGTCGTGACGGGCGATCACCTTGCCCAGGGCATCGACGAAGGCGTGCAGGCGTTCGTGGCTGGCGAACGCCATGCGCGAGGCCAGCACGTAGGGGTCGTGCTCCGGCGAGCTGAGGTGGTGATAGAGGATGCCTTCCTGCAACGGCGCCAGCGGGTAGATGTCCTGCACGTTGGCCGCGCCGCCCGGCACCGTGGCGACGATGCGTTCGATGGCGGCCGGTTCAAGATCCACCAATGGCAGCATGTCCGGGGTGATCCGGGTGCAGCCGGCCGGGATCCGGTTGGCCGGGACCTCGACCTGACGGCCCTGGCCCAGGGTCGCCGCCAGCGCCGCCACCGTCGGCTGGCCGAACAAGGTGCGTACGTCGGCCTGCAGGCCGGCCTGGCGCAGGCGCGCGGTCAGGCTTACCGCCAGCAGCGAGTGGCCGCCGAGTTCGAAGAAGTTGTCGTGGCGACCAACCTGCTCGATACCCAGCACTTCGGCCCAGATCGCGGCTATTGCCACCTCGGAAGCACCGCTCGGCGCAACATAGGCTTGGCGAACCAGGGCCGAGGGATCGGGATCCGGCAGCGCCTTGCGATCCAGCTTGCCGTGGCTGGTCAGTGGCCATGCATCCAGGCGGACCAAGGCTTGCGGCAGCAGATGCGCCGGCAGGCTGGCCTGCAAGCCCTCGCGCAGGCGCTCGATATCGACCGTTGCCGCTTCGGTAAACCACGCCAGCAGGCGCTCGTCGCGTACCAGCACCACGGCATCGGCGATGCCCGGCTGGGCCTTGAGCGCGGCCTCGATCTCGCCCAGTTCAACCCGCACACCGCGGATCTTCACCTGGTCGTCGTTGCGCCCCTGGTAGTCCAGGGTGCCGTCAGCGTTCCAGCGCACCAGGTCGCCGGTGCGGTACATCCGGCCACCAGCGAACGGATCGTCAAGGAAACGCTCGGCGGTAAGGTCGGGGCGGTTGAAGTAGCCACGGGCGACCTGCGCGCCACCGATGTACAGCTCGCCGGTCACGCCGACCGGCACCGGTTGGCGCTGCTCATCCAGCACATAGACACGGGTATTGGCGGTCGGCTTGCCGATATGCAGCGCGCCACCCGGCTGAAGTTGACCGGAGGTTGCGACCACCGTGGTCTCGGTCGGGCCGTAGTTGTTGACCAGCACGAAGCCCGGATCGCGGTCGAACTGGCGCAGGCGGTCGCCGCCCACCAGCAAGGTGCGCAGGGTCGGGTGCTGGCGTCCGCGGCGCAGCGCCTGCTCGGCCACCGGGGTCGGCAGGAAGCTGACCTGCAGCGGTTGCTGCAGCCACCAGTCGAGCAGTTCGTCCACGTGCTCGCCGCCGATCTGCACCGGCGGCAGGTGCAGCACCGCCCCGGCGCACAGCGCCGGCCAGGCCTCCCAGGCCATGGCGTCGAAGCCGAAGCCGGCGACGCTGGAGGTGTGGCTGCCGGCGCCCAGGTCGAAGGCCTGGCAATGCCAGTGGACCAGGTTGGCCAGGGTGCGATGCTCGACCATCACCCCCTTGGGCTGGCCGGTGGAACCGGAGGTGTAGATCACATAAGCCAGTTGATGCTCGTCCAGGCCCTGAACAACCGGATTGTCATCGGCTTGGTCCAGCCACTCATCGCTGTCCAGCGCAACCTTGGCCACCTCGCCCACCAGCGACTCAGTGCCCGATTCGACCAGCACCAGCGTCGGCGCACTGTCACTGAGCAGATAGGCAATGCGCTCCGCCGGATAGCCCGGATCGACCGGCACATAGGCCGCGCCGGCCTTGAGCACGGCCAGCATCGCCACCAGCCGCTGCGGACCGCGCGGCAGGCACAGCGCGACACGGTCGCCCAGCACCACGCCACGCTTGATCAGGTAATGGGCCAGGCGATTGGCGCGCTGGTTCAGCTCGCCATAGCTCAGGCCTTCCTCGCCCTGCACCACGGCCAGCGCCTCGGGCGCCTGGGCCTCGACCAGCGCATGCACGGTGTGCCCTTGCGGGTAGCTCGCAGCCGTGGCATTGAAGCCTTCGAGCACTTGGCCCAGCGCTGTGTGATCGAGGATGGGCAATGTGTCGACCTGCCCCGCGCCACCTTGCTCCAACGCCAGGATCAGCCCGGCCACAGCCGAGCTCATCCAGCCCGCGACCCGCTTGGCGCCGATCCCCAAAAGGGCCAGCACACTCAGGGTGAAGCCTTCGCCGTGGTCGTCCACGCTCAGGGTAAGTGGGTAGTTGCTGCGTTCCTCGCCGCCCAACTGGTGCATACCCTGGAAGCTGTCGCCAGCTGCTGCGGCGACATCAACCGGACTGTGACGGTAGTTGAGCAAGGCGCTGAACAGTGGCGACGAGGCCGCCACCCCACTGCAACGCTGGGCCAGGGCCAGCGACGCGTGCTCATGACCGAGCAGCGCCGACAGCCGCTGGTGGGTGAGCCGTACCGCGTCACTGGCCGCCTTGGCCGTGTCGATGCGCAACGGCAAGGTATTGATGAACACGCCCAAAGCACGGTCGGCGCCCTCGCCGCCCTGCAGGCGGCCCATCAGCACGGTGCCGAACACCACGTCGTGACGCCCCGCCAGCACGCCCACCACCCGGGCCCAGGCCAGGTGCATCAGGCTCGCGGCGCTGACACCCTGCGCCCGCGCCTGTTCGCGCACCCGGCGCGACAAGGCGGGATCCAGTGGAAGGCGGGTTTCCTCGATATCACGCCCGTCGCCCTGCACATCGGCTAGGCCCATGGGCAGGGTCGGCTCCTCGACATCGCCGAGCATGTCACGGAAGAATGCCTCGTGCCCCGCCTCGGCGGCGCCCAGGCGTACCTGGGCCACGTAGGTGCGGTACGGCACGGGTGCGCTCAGCAGGTGCTGGCGCCCGGACAGCAACGCCTGCATTTCATGGACAATGACCTCCATCGCCGTGTGGTCCAGGGCCAGGTGATGGAAGTGCAGCACCGCGACCACGCGCTGCCCGGCCGGGTCCATGGCGTAGGTCAGGCGCAGCAGTGGCGCCTGGGTCAGGTCAAGGCGCTGCGAGCGTGCGTCGAAATGATCGTGCAGGCGCTCGATCACCGCCTCCTCGCCCAGCCCAGTGACTTCGTGCACGTCCAGGCGGGCTTGGCGCCAGACCACCTGCACCGGCTCCGCCAAACCTTCCCAGACCACCGAAGTGCGCAGGATATCGTGGCGGTCGATGACCTGCTGCAAGGCACCGGCACAGGCTTGCAGCCGTTCCAGGCTGTCGAAGGCCAGGCGGGTCTGCAGCAGATAGGGGTCACCCTGCTCCGCGCTCAGGTGGTGATAGAGGATGCCTTCCTGCAACGGCGCCAGCGGGTAGATTTCCTGCACGTTGGCGGCGCCGCCCGGCACGCCGGCAACGATGCGGTCGATGCTGGTCTGGTCCAGTTCGATCAGGCTGAGCATCTCTGGCGTGATCCGGGTCGCATCGTGGGGGACGCGGTTCTCGGGTACGGCCACCTCTCGTCCAGAGCCCACCGCCGCCGCCAGCGCGGCCAGGGTCGGCTGCGCGAACAGCACGCGCACATCGGCAGCCAGCCCGGCCTTGCGCATGCGCTCGACCAGGCTCACCGCCAGCAGCGAGTGGCCGCCCAGCTCGAAGAAGTGGTCGTGGCGACCGACCTGCTCGACCTTGAGCACCTCGGCCCAGATCGCGGCCAGTGCCGTCTCCACCTCGCCCTGCGGCGCCTCGAAGGCGCGGCTGACCACGGCCTCGCTGCCCGGCTGCGGCAACGCACGGCGGTCGAGCTTGCCGTTGGCGGTCAATGGCAAGGCTTCAAGTCGCACATAAGCCGACGGCAGCATGTAGTCCGGCAGCACACCTTGCAGACGCTCGTGCAGTTCGCCGATGGCCGGGATCTCGCCGGTGAAGTACGCCACCAGGCGTTTGTCTCCCGGCGCGTCCTCACGCACGATCACGGCGGCGTCACGCACCCCCGGGCACTCGCCCAGACGCGCTTCGATCTCGCCCAGCTCGATACGGAAGCCACGCAGCTTGATCTGCTGGTCGGCACGGCCCAGGTAACGCAGGGTGCCGTCGACCTGCCAGCTGACCAGGTCGCCGCTGCGGTACATCGAGCCGCCGTTGAATGGATCCGGCACGAAGCGCTCTTCGGTCAGCTCCGGCTGGCCCAGATACCCCAGGGCAACGCCGTCACCGGCGATGTACAACTCGCCCACCGCCCCCACTGGCAGCAGTTGCTGACGGGCATCAAGCACGTAGCAGCGGCTGTTACCGATAGGTTTGCCAATCGGGATGCTGCCCTCGCCCACCGCGGTGATTTCGTGGGTGGTGCTGAAGGTGGTGGCCTCGGTCGGGCCGTAGCCATTGAGCAGGTGTTGCGGCGCGCCGTCACGCAGTACCCGGGCGATCACCGCCGGGTCCAGCACATCGCCACCGACCATCAGGTAACGCAGGCCACGCAACGTCGGCAGCAGGTCGTCGGCGAACTGGTGGAACAGGCCTGCAGTCAGCCACAGCACCGTCACGCCCTGCTCCAGCAGTGTTTCGCGCAGGGCCTGGCGCGACAGCACCTGGTCCTGATCGATCACCACCACCGCGCCACCGTTGAGCAGCGGCGCCCAGACTTCCAGCGTGCTGGCGTCGAACGCCGGGTTGGAGGCGAACGCCACTCGGTCCTGGCTATTGAAGTCGGCAAAACCGTTGTTGATCACCAGGCGCACGATGGCCCGGTGCGGCACCTGCACGCCCTTCGGTGTGCCGGTGGAGCCGGAGGTGTACATGATGTACGCCGCACTGTCGGCATCCACCGCCAGCCCTAGCGGCGCATCGGCATAGTCGCTCAGGTCGAGTCGGTCGAGTTCGACCCGGCGCGCCGCCGCCACTTCGGGCTGGTCGCTGTGGGTCAGCAGCAACGCCGCCCCGCTGTCACCGACCATGAACGCCTGGCGCTCGGCCGGGGCATTGCCGTCGAGCGGCACGAACACTGCCGCGCACTTGCTCACCGCCAGTTGGGCCGCCAGCAGGTCGAAGGAGCGTGGCAGCAACAAGGCCACGCGATCACCGGCACGCACGCCCAGTTCCAGCAGATACCCGGCCAGCCGATTGGCCTGCCGGTCGAGGGCCTGGTAACTCCAGCGCCTGGTGCCATGGGCCACCGCCAGCGCATCCGGGCTGGCCTTGGCCTGCGCCTCGAACAACACATGCACGGGCAGATCACGTGGGTAGTCGCGCCCGGTGGCGTTGAATTGGCGCAGCACCCGCTCGCGCTCGGCTGCCGGCAAGCCATGCAGCCGGCTCAGTGGCGTTGCCGGCGTATGCGCCAATGCCTCGACCAGGCGGGCCAGGGCCTCCTGCAACAGCTGGCAGACCAAGCCTCCGTCCACGGCCGACACCGCTTGCACGGTCAGGGCGAAGCCATCCCCCAGGTCGTCGACGCTGACCACCAGCGGGTAGTTGCTGCGCTCATGGGCGGCCAGCAGTTCGATCCCCTGCCAGGCCTGGGCCTGCTCCGTGCCGCCAGCCGCACTGTGGCGGTAGTTCAGCAGGCTGGTGAACAGTGCCTGTGAGGCCGGCACGCCGCTGCAGCGCTGGGCCAGGGCCAGGGAGGCCTGTTCATGGGCCAGCAGGCGCGCCAGGCGCTGGTGGGTCAGGCGCACGCCTGCGACCACGTCCATGTCACCCACGCTGACCCGCAACGGCAGGGTGTTGATGAACATGCCCAGCGCCCGTTCGGCACCCTCACCGCCTTGCAGGCGGCCGAGCAGCACGGTGCCGAACACCACCTCCTCACGGCCGGACAACTGCGCCAGCACCTGCCCCCAGGCCTGGTGCACCAGGCTGGCGACACTGATCCCCAGCGCCCGCGCCTGACCGCGCAAGCGTTGCGCCAGGCTGTCGTCCAGGTACTGGCGATGATCGAGCACATGGCTGCCATCGCCCAGCGCGTCACGCAGGCCGAACACCTCGGTCGGCGCATCGATATCGCCCAGCAGCTGGCGGAACATCGCCTCCTGCGCCTGACTATCGTCGCGCAGTCGCGCATGGGCCACATAGTTGCGGTACGGCACGCTGTCGCCCTGAGGCTCGCGGCCCAGCAGCACATCGCCGACCTCCGCCACCAGCAGCTCCATGGCGGCGTGGTCGAGGAGGATATGGTGCAGCAGCAGGGTTGCCTGCAGGCGGCCGTGCTCCACACTGCTGCTCAGGTGCATCAGGGGTGCGCGCCCCAGGTCCAGGCGCACGCTGTCCAGTGCCGGCAGGATGTCCAGGCGCGCTTCGCGCCAGACCACCTGCACGGCCTCATCGAGCCCCTGCCAGTGCACGCTGGTGCGCAGGATGTCGTGACGGGCAATGACCTTGTTCAGCGCGGCGACGAAAGCGTCCAGCTCGGCCTGGCCGGCGAAGGCGAAGCCCAGTTGCAGCACATAGGGGTCGATCTCGGCGCTGGCCAGGTGGTGGTAGAGAATGCCCTGCTGCAACGGCGCCAGGGCATAGAGGTCCTGGACATTCGCCGCGCCGCCGGGGATCTGCCGCACGACCTGGTCGAGCGCCGCCTGGTCCAGTTTCGCCAGTGGCAGCATATCGACGGTGATGCGCTGGCAGTCGGCCGGGATGCGATTGGCCGGCACCTCCACCATCACTTCGCCGCCCACCGCCGCCGCCAGCGCCGCCAGGGTCGGCTGGCCGAACAGCACCCGCACATCCGCCGCCAGGCCCGCCTGGCGCATGCGCGCGGTCAGGGTCACGGCCAGCAGCGAGTGGCCGCCGAGCTCGAAGAAGTTGTCGTGGCGACCGACCTGTTCGACACCCAGCAACTCACGCCAGAGTTGCGCCAACAGCGTCTCGACCTCGCCTTGCGGCGCCTCGTAGACCTGCTGCGTCGCCTCTGGCTGCGGCAGCGCCTTGCGGTCCAGCTTGCCGTTGGGGCTCAGCGGCAGCACCTCGAGGTAGGTGAACGAGGCTGGCACCATGAACTCCGGCAATTGGCCGAGCAGTGCCGCGCGCAAGGCCTCCGGCGCCTGCCGGGCACCGGTGTAGTAGGCCAGCAGGCGCTGCTCGCGGGCCAGTACCACCGCCTCCTTGACCCCTTCGACGCGGGTCAGGCAGGCCTGGATCTCGCCCAGTTCGATGCGCAGGCCGCGCAGCTTCACCTGGTCGTCGTTACGCCCCAGGTACTCCAGGTTGCCGTCGGGCAGATGCCGGGCCAGGTCGCCCGTGCGGTACAGGCGACCACCGGCCTGGCTGGCGAACGGATCGTCGAGGAAGCGTTCGGCCGTCAGTTGCTCGCGGTTGAGGTAGCCACGCGCCACCTGCACGCCGCCGATATACAGCTCGCCGGCCACGCCGCGCGGCACGGGCTGGCCCTGGGCATCGAGCACGTACAGCGTGGTATTGGCGATCGGCTTGCCGATCGGCGTGTTGTCCGGCGCCGTCACACAGTGCCAGGCGCTGACGTCCACCGCCGCTTCGGTCGGGCCGTAAAGGTTGTGCAGCTCGACCGTCGGCAACTGTGCCTGGAAGCGCCGCACCAGGCTACCCGGCAAGGCTTCGCCGCTGCACAGCACGCGCTTGAGGCGGTGCGGCAGGACATCGCCATGGGCGAGGAACACATCGAGCATCGACGGCACGAAGTGCAAGGTGCTGACCTGCTCGGCGCGGATCACCTCGCGCAGGTACTCGGGGTCGCGGTGCCCGCCAGGGCGCGCCATCACCAGCCGTGCCCCGGTCTGCAGCGGCCAGAGGAACTCCCACACCGACACGTCGAAACTGAACGGGGTCTTCTGCAGTACCACGTCGTCAGCGCCCAGGCGATAGGCGTCCTGCATCCACAGCAGGCGGTTGACCACCGCGGCGTGCTCGTTCATCACCCCCTTGGGCAGGCCGGTGGAACCGGAGGTGTAGATCACGTAGGCCAGGTGGCGCGGGGTCAACCCTGCCACCTGCGGCGCCTGTGCCGGTTGCTTCAGCCAGGTCGGCAGGTCGAGGTCGATCACCGGCACCGCGCCGGCCTGCGGCACATGGCGTGTGGCGGCGTGCACCAGCACCGCCAGCGGGGCGCTGTCGCCGAGCATGTGGCGGATGCGCTCGGCCGGGTACTCCGGGTCCACCGGCACATAGGCACCGCCGGCCTTGAGGATGGCCAGCAGGCCGACCACCATCGCCAGGCCGCGCTCGACGCAGATCGCCACCCGGTCGTCGGGCTTCACGCCCAAGGCGATCAGGTGATGGGCCAGGCGGTTGGCTCGGTCATCCAGCTGGCGATAGCTCAGCTCGCCCTCCTCTGCCTTTACCGCCACGGCATCAGGGGTGCGCCGCACCTGGGCCTCGATCATCCCGTGCAGGGTCTGGTCGAGGTCGTAGGCCTGGGTCGTGTCGTTGAAATCGCCCAGCACCTGACGCCGTTCATCGGCGCTCAGTACGGGCAGGCGCTCCAGTTGCTCCTCGGGGTGCTGTTCAAGCGCTAGCAGCAGGCCGTCGAGCACCTGTACCATCTGCGCGCAGACTCTTTGCGCGCCGACCTGGGCAGACACCTGCACGCCCAGGCGCAGGCCGTCGCCGAAATCATCCACGTTAAGGCTCAGCGGGTAGTTGGTGCGCCCCTCGCTGCCCAGCGCCTCGATACCTTCCCAGGCTTGCGCCTGCGGCGCTGCCCGGCTGCTCTGGCGGTAGTTGAGCAAGGCGCTGAACAGCGGCAGCGGCGCCGCCACCTGGCTGCAGCGCTGGGCCAGGGCCAGCGAGGCGTGCTCGTGGAGCAACAGCGCCGAAAGCTCGCGGTGCGTGGCCAGCACGCCTTCGCGCACGCCGAGCCCACCCAGGTCGACCCGCAGCGGCAAGGTGTTGATGAACATGCCCAGCGCCCGTTCGCTGCCCTCGCCGCCCTGCAGACGGCCCAACAGCACGGTACCGAACACCACCTGGTCCTTACCGCAGGCACTGCCCAGCAGGCGCGCCCAGGCCAGGTGCACCAGGCTCGCGGTGCTCACCCCCAGCTGGCGGGCCTGGTCACGCAGGCGGCCATAGCGGGCCCCCTCGAACTCGACCTCGGCCTCATCGAGGGCCAGCCCCTCGCCTTGCACCTCGCGCAGGCCGAACGGCAGGCTCGGCTCGTCGATATCGCCCAGTCGGGCGCGGAAGAACGCTTCATGCTCGGCCTCGCTGACGCCCTGGCGCGCCTGCACCACATAGTTGCGGTACGGCACCGACGGCGGCAGCGGCTCGCCGTGGCCCGACAGATAGCCGCGCAGCTCGGCCTGCACCGCCTGCATGGCGATATGGTCGAGCACGATATGGTGGAACTGCAGCACCGCCTCGATCCGTTGGCTGCCCGGCAGGGCGCGGTGCAGCAGCCTGATCAGCGGCGCCTGGCCCAGGTCCAGGCGTGCCAGGTGCTGCGCGTCGAGCGGCGCCAGTTGCAGCGGCGCCTGGCGCCAGACCACCTGCACCGGTTGCGCCAGGCCCTCCCAGAGCACCGCGGTGCGCAGGATGTCGTGCCGGGCGATGACCTGCTCCAGGGCCTGGGCGAACGCCTGCAGCCGCGCCGGGCTGTCGAAGCGCAATTGCGCGCGCAAGGCATACGGATCGGCGTCCGCGCTGCTCAGGTGCAGGTAGAGGATGCCTTCCTGCAACGGTGCCAGTGGGTAGATGTCCTGCACGTTGGCCGCGCCGCCCGGCACCGTGGCGACGATGCGTTCGATGGCGGCCTGCTCCAGCGCCACCAACGGCAGCATGTCCGAGGTGATGCGGGTGCAATCGGCCGGGATGAGGTTGGCCGCAACCGGCACCTGGCGGCTGTGCCCCAGGGTGGTTGCCAGCGCCGCCACCATCGGCTGGCCGAACAGCGTGCGCACGTCGGCTTGCAGGCCGGCCTGGCGCAGCCGTGCGGTCAGGCTTACGGCCAGCAGCGAATGGCCGCCCAGTTCGAAGAAGTTGTCGTGACGCCCTACGCGCTCGACACCCAGCAACTGCGCCCAGATTTCGGCGAGCAGGGTTTCCGTATCGCCCTGTGGCGCTTCGTAGCCGCCCGCCTGCAGATCCGGCAGCGGCAGTGCCTTGCGCTCCAGCTTGCCGTTCGGGGTCAGTGGCCAATTGTCGAGATGGATGAACAACGCCGGCACCATGTACTCCGGCAGCTGTGCCAGCAAGGCTCGGCGCAGCGCGTCGGCCTGTTGCGGTTCACCACGGTGATAGGCGACCAGGCGCGCACCGCTGTGCGGATGTTCGTGCACCAGCACCAGCGCCTCACGCACACCCGCGATCCGGTTCAGGCAGGCCTCGATCTCGCCCGGTTCGATACGCAGGCCGCGCAGCTTGATCTGGTGGTCGGTGCGGCCGAGGAACTCCAGCACGCCGTCCTGGCGCTGGCGTACCAGGTCGCCACTGCGGTACAGACGCTCACCGTCAACGAACGGGCTGGCGATGAAACGCTCGGTCTGTTGTTCCGGCAAGCCCAGGTAGCCACGCGTCACCCCGGCTCCGCCGATGTGCAATTGACCGGCAACGCCGAACGGCACGGGCTGGTCGTGGGCGTCGAGGACGTACAGGCGGGTGTTGTCGACCGGCCGGCCGATCGGCAATGCGCCGGACGGTAGCGGATCTCGCGCTTCCAAGGTCCAGACGCTGCAATCCACCGTGGTCTCGGTGGGGCCATAGACGTTGTGCAGGCGCACCTGCGGCAAGCGCTCGCGCACTTGGCGGGCCAGGGCTTCGGTGAGCTCGCCACCACCGCAGACGATGTCGGTAAGGCTGGCGCAGGCGGAGCTGGCGTCCTCGTCGAGGAACTGCTGCAGCAAGGCCGGCACGAACTGCACCACGTTCACCTGCTGCCGTTCG
>NZ_JBMDJQ010000037.1:0-52113 GCF_057809275.1 Pseudomonas sp. FG36 | reverse complement strand
CCGGCAAGCCGGCGATGGGGCCCGCCAGGCCTATCGCTTACTCCAGCGCCGCAGCCGGCCCGAAGAACTCATAGCGGCTCTGCCCTTCCGGCACACCCAGGCCCTTGAGCTGACGCTTGATCGCCGCCATGAAGCCCTTGGGTCCGAGGAAGTAGGCGTCGATATCACGCTCACGCGGCAGCCATTCGGCCAGCAGGTCCTGGTCCAGCAGGCCCACTGCGTCGGCAGCCTGGCTGCCATCTTCTTCGGCGTAGCAGTAGAAGCGCTTGAGTTGCGGGTGGCGCGCCGCCAGGCCATCGATCCAGTCGCGGAAGGCATGCACCGCGCCGTTGCGCGCGCAATGGATAAAGTGCACCGGGCGTTCGGTCTCGAGGGCCGCCTCAAGCATGGCCAGGGTCGGGGTGATGCCCACACCGCCGCTGATCAGCACCAGCGGCTTGTCGCTGGAGACCAGGGTGAAATCACCGGAAGGCGGGAACAGTTGCAGGGTATCGCCGACCATCAAGCCATCATGCAGGTAGTTGGAGACCTTGCCGCCCGCCTCGCGCTTGACGCTGATGCGGTACTGCTCACCGTCGCACAGGGCCGACAGCGAATAGTTGCGACGCTGCTCCTGGCCATCGATTTCCAGCTTCAGGCCGATGTACTGGCCCGGCTCGGCCTTGAGCACCGGCTTGCCATCGACCGGAGCGAAGTAGAACGAGACGATCTCGCGGCTTTCCTGCTCGCGGCGCACCAGGCGGAATTCGCGGGTGCCGCGCCAGCCGCCGGCGGCCTCTTCCTTCTGCTTGTACAGGTTCTCCTCGGCGCCGATGAGGATGTCGGCAAGCTGGCCGTAGGCCGCCGCCCAGGCGGCGATCACCTCGGCGGTGGCGATCTCCTTGCCCAGCACTTCCTCGATGGCGCGCAGCAGGCAGCTGCCGACGATCGGGTAGTGTTCAGGGAGAATCTGCAGGGCGACGTGCTTGTTGATGATCTGGCCTACCAGACCGCCCAGCTGCTCGAGCTGGTCGATATGCCGGGCGTACATCAGCACGCCGTTGGCCAAGGCACGCGGCTGGTCGCCGCTGGCCTGGTGGGCCTGGTTGAACAGCGGGCGTACCTCGGGGTACTCGCTGAGCATCATCTTGTAGAAGTGGGTGGTCAGGGCCTCGCCACCACTTTCCAGCAGGGGCACGGTGGCTTTGATGATTGCACGTTGTTCGGCATTGAGCATTACGACAACTC
This sequence comes from Pseudomonas sp. FG36, assembly GCF_057809275.1. Classification (NCBI taxonomy): domain Bacteria; kingdom Pseudomonadati; phylum Pseudomonadota; class Gammaproteobacteria; order Pseudomonadales; family Pseudomonadaceae; genus Pseudomonas; species Pseudomonas sp. FG36. Next base: position 50,886 of record NZ_JBMDJQ010000037.1, on the reverse strand, counting down.
CTGAGCCTGTGGCTTCGAATGGTTGCGTAGACCATTTCAGCAATCGTGCCAACTTTGATCGTCAGTAAAACCGGGGGTTTTCATTGATCGATGTCAAAAGGACACACTCAGGCGTATAGTCATTCCGACCAACAGGAGTCCATATGACTGCAAAGCCCCTACTCACCGCCCTCCTCCCCTTGGTGAGCGACTTGTCCCGCGACCTCCCCGACCAGGAACGCTACCGCCGGCTGCTGCAGGCCATGCGCGGTCTGCTGCCGTGCGATGCCGCGGCGCTGCTGCGCCTGGATGGCGAGTGGCTGGTGCCGCTGGCGGTGGATGGCTTGTCGGCGGACACTCTGGGCCGACGCTTCCGGGTCAGCGAGCACCCGCGCTTCCAGGCCCTGCTCAGCCGCTCCGAGCCCACCCGCTTCCCTAGCGACAGCCCGCTGCCCGACCCTTACGACGGCCTGGTCGACGCCGCCCATGTGGATCTCGAGGTGCACGACTGCATGGGTTGCCCGCTGATGGTCGACGAACGCCCGTGGGGTCTGCTGACCCTCGACGCGCTCACCGCCGGCCAGTTCCAGAGCCTCGAACTCGACGCCCTGCAGGCCTTCGCCAGCCTGGCCGCCGCCACGGTGACCGTGGCCGAGCGCATCGAGCACCTGGCCCTGCGCGCCGAGGATGAACACCAGCGCGCCGAGGTGTATCGCCAGGCCAGCGGCCAGGACCGCGAACTGATCGGCCAGAGCAAGGCGCACAAGCGCCTGGTCGAGGAGATCCGACTGGTCGGTGGCAGCGACCTGACCGTGCTGATCACCGGCGAGACCGGCGTCGGCAAGGAACTGGTGGCCCAGGCCCTGCACCATGCCAGCCAGCGTGCCGGCAAGCCGATGGTCAGCCTCAACTGCGCCGCCCTGCCCGACACCTTGGTGGAGAGCGAATTGTTCGGCCATGTGCGCGGCGCCTTTACCGGCGCCCATGGTGAACGCCGCGGCAAGTTCGAGCTGGCCAACGGCGGCACGCTGTTCCTCGACGAGGTCGGCGAGCTGCCGCTGGCAGTGCAGGCCAAGTTGCTGCGGGTGTTGCAGAGCGGGCAGTTGCAACGCCTGGGTTCGGACCGCGACCATCTGGTCGATGTACGCCTGATCGCCGCGACCAACCGCGACCTGGCCGAAGAGGTGCGCAATGGCAACTTCCGCGCCGACTTCTACCACCGGCTGAGCGTCTACCCGCTACAAGTTCCGCCCCTGCGCGAGCGAGGCCGCGACGTGCTGTTGCTGGCGGGCTTTTTCCTCGAACAGAACCGCGCGCGCCTGGGGCTGGGGAGCCTGCGGCTGTCCACCGACGCCCAGACCGCCCTGCTGGCGTACGGCTGGCCGGGCAACGTCCGCGAACTGGAGCACCTGATCGGTCGCTCGGCGCTCAAGGCATTGGGGCAGCACGGACGGCGGCCGAAGATCCTCACCCTGGAAGCGGCCGACCTCGATCTGCGCAACGTGGCGCCGAGCATGCTGGCAGAAACCGAGGCACCGTCGGCTGACGCGCCGCTGCCCGAGGGGGGGCTGCGCGAGGCGGTGGATGATTATCAACGGCAGATCGTCGAAGCGTGCCTGGATCGTCACCAGGACAACTGGGCAGCCGCAGCCCGGGAGCTGGGGCTGGATCGGGCCAACCTGAGCCGGTTGGCCAAGCGCTTGGGGCTGCGCTGATGGGGCGGCGAAGCAGCCTCATACAGAGCGAATAGCAAACTAAGCTAAAGCCTGGCGCCAGAAAGCCGATAACCCGGCATCCTCCCCCTCATTCATAGCGAAGGTTGTCCATGGCCACGCAAAAAGCCCGCGCGGACTCGCTGTCCCTGCTGCTGTTCACCCTGCGCAGCGGCAAGCTGATGGCTATCAACCTGCTCAAGGTCAGCGAGATCATCCCCTGCCCGCCGCTGACCAAGCTGCCGGAGTCCCACCCGCACGTCAAAGGCGTCGCCACCCTGCGCGGCAACTCGCTGTCGGTGATCGACCTCTCCCGCGCCATCGGCGAAATGCCCCTGGCCGACCCCGACGGCGGCTGCCTGATCGTCACCGAGATCAGCCGCTCGCGTCAGGGCCTGCACGTGCAAGCGGTGAGCCGCATCGTCCATTGCCTTAGCACCGACATCAAACCGCCGCCCTACGGCTCGGGCAATCGCTCGTTCATTACCGGCGTCACCCGGGTGGACAACACCCTGGTGCAGGTGCTGGATATCGAGAAGGTCATCCACGGCATCGCCCCGCCACCCCACGAACCCCACCCGAGGGAAGTCAGCGAAGAAGATGCAAGCCTGCTGGCCGCTGCCAACATCCTGGTAGTGGACGACAGCCAGGTCGCGTTGCAGCAGTCGGTGCACACCCTGCGCAACCTTGGCATCGATTGCCACACCGCGCGCAGCGCCAAGGATGCGATCAATGTGCTGCTGGAGCTGCAAGGCACCGACAGGGAGATCAACATCATCGTCTCGGACATCGAGATGTCCGAGATGGACGGTTTCGCCTTCACCCGCACCCTGCGCGAAACCCCGGACTTCCAGCACTTGTACATCCTGCTGCACACCTCGCTGGACAGCGCGATGAGCGGTGACAAGGCCAAGCTGGCCGGGGCCAATGCCATTCTCACCAAGTTCTCCTCGCCGGAGCTGACCAACTGCCTGGTGACGGCGGCGCGAGCGGTGGTGTTCGAGGAGCGCTGAAAGCCAGAAAGTGAAGAGCCATGCGAGTGTCCTGTCTCGGAAATACGTTCTCTTTTGGCGAGTGGCTTGGGTGTTCGGGCAAGGCGCCGCGACGAGTCATAGCAGGGCTATGGCGAGGAGTGGCAACGCAGGCCGGGCGCCCAAGACGCCGCCAAAAGTGAACAGCTTATTTCCGAGACAGGACACTCGTGCATGGCTCTTGAAGATTCAGCGGCTATTCGTCGACTGAGGGCGGGTCTGCGAAGCTTCCCTGAAAACGACTGGCTCTCGGTTCGGTGCCTTCACAGCCTCTCGCTTCCAGGCCGGCCATTGCTGGACCTTTTCGCGGCACTCATCGAGATAGCGAAGAAATTCCTCTTTACTTCCGCTCATCGGAATCACCCTATAAGTACGTTGACAAAGTGTGCCCAGCCATATACTCGCGATCGATGTATGAGCAAGGCTGCATCTGGGTTCGCAATTTAGCATTTGCTTCACTCCAGTCAACCGCCTGCCCATCCTCGGTCTTACGTATGACAGCGTAGCCACTACCCAGATTCATGGAAAAAAGATCAAAGAAACTTCTTGGCCCAACACCGATGAAGGCGTCAAAAAATACCCCTTTACGCGAACGCTCCAGAGAAATCGAGTCCGAATGAAATTTCTGCGCTTTACTCTTTGGATAGGGCTCGACATACACCACACGATCAACACCTGCGGCGATGATGTGCTTCGCGCAGTTATGGCAAGGGTAGGTGGTGCAATACAACGTGCTATCGACCGCACTTACCCCCATCCGGGAAGATGACAACAGCGCTTCCATTTCAGCATGGACAACCCGGCCATACTCGGTGATATCTTTTATTCCACTATTTTTTATCAAGGGCGTCACTTCATCCCGACAATGCTCGGGGAGTGAACGAATGATGTTTTCTATTATTTCCTTTTTTTGCATGGCATTTGAATCCTCGCCTCGCTTGTAGTCCCTTCCATCCTCCTCATCCAAAATTTCATGTGCATCGTTCCTGGTTGGCCAGTACAGGCCGCCGCCTGCCTTGGGTACGTCGTTAGCCCCTGTTGCGATGATGCAGTCGTGCTTGGTCAGTACAGCACCGACCTGCCGTGACAGGTCAGCGGACCTAAGGGAGGCAGAAAAGGCCATGAACATCGCATACTCATCGAAAGTGGGTGTGACGTAGGGTTTCCCGAACAGCAGATCCAGAATCCGCCAAACCTGATTCTTAAGGGCATCAATATTTCCGTCATAGCTGACAAAGAAGTCAGACAAATGATAGGTATCACGGGTGTGCTGCCCGTAGGTCTCCTTTTCGTTTTCATCCCGTGAAATCAGATCCGCCGCCTGCTCCTTGGTCAATCGTAAGTCATCGAGAAGGTAGCGACTTCTGCGCTCATGGTCCGCATGCACGCCGATCAGGAAGAAGCCCCCGGCATAAATCTTACGTAACCGCTGCACCTCAAACGGTGTTTTAAGAGAGTTGATCAGATAGGCATTTCGACCAGGCTCCGCCTGACTTTCCTGGGATCTCAGTTGGCTGATGGCGACAGCAGCACCCAACGCCAATATCGAATTGTCCCCCGACGCCTCCCTTAACCGATTACCTTCACGCATGTACCTGTCGATACGCTCAACACGATCCTGGGTATCCGGAACGTTCCCGATCTTTGCAATAACCTCAGTGGATATACGAATGCAGTGTGAGGTATAGCGAAACGCCTTGAGCCGCTCTTCGATAATCTGGCACACCACTTTCAGGTCAGTTCCCAGCGCCCCGACAAGTCCCAGAACCAACTCGGAATCCGCATAGGAATCATCCAGGAAGGACATATTCATAATTTCAGGAGCGTGCGCAAGGTTCTCCATGAGCGGTCGGGCATCGGAAAGGGGCTCACCCGCCTGTGACAGCACGCCTCTTACCAACTGTTCCAGTTCCCGGGACGACTCCGGCTTCCCCTGAAAACTCAGTTCACCCGTGCCCGGATACCAAGACATCACACCGCCGCTATGGGTACGAAACTCATACTGGTTCGGGTTGAGTTCTTTCCATGTTCCAACCTGCGCCAATATTTCCAGGCGCTCCTTCAACTGCGCAAATGATCCCTCGAAACGCATTCCATGACCTCACCGTTGCCCGTTGGCTTTCGAATCCATACAGGTATAGCCACGAATCATCGTCTTTCCAGGACGAGCAATGCTTGCTAATAAAGTTCCAGCCTTCCGCTAAAACGTAAGAAAATTCGCAATTTGCGTTGCGCCAATGGAAAGGCATAATTCCCTCTCTTGTTGAGGTCATGCCCCATGCTCCATTTGATACTGCTTAGCCTTTCGTTACTAACCGTTTCCGCCCACGCCTCGACGCCCCAGGCCTGGAGCGACCAACGCCAGCACATGCTCAAGGCCTGCCTGGCCGCCAGCCAGTTCAAGGATGCCCACGCCCTGGGCAAACCCGCCGAGTTTGACGACCAGGTCGGTTACAGCGCGCTGCTGATCGAGGGCACCTATCCCCAGAAGCACATGCAGAACCGCACCGGTACCGAGCTGTGCCTCTACGACCGCCAACGCCAGCAAGCCTTCACCACGGAATGGGAAGCCGGCAAGCGATGAACGACAGTATTCGCTTCGCCTGCACCGGCTGCGGCAAATGCTGCACGGGCCATCATGTGCCGCTGACGCTTGCCGAGGCCCAGCAGTGGGCTGTTTCCGGCGGCCAGGTGGTGGTGTTGATCGAAGGTTTTCTCGCCGATGGCCCTGGCATGCCGACGGACCAGCGCGAGCATGTGCTGCGCCGTTCGCACCCGGTGCCATGCGGTGACGCGCAGTTGCAGGTCTCGGTGACCTTCGCCGCGTTCAATCCGGGGCGCTGCCGCAATCTCGATGACAACGACCTGTGCGGCATCTATGAAAGCCGCCCGCTGGTCTGTCGCATCTACCCGGCGGAGATCAACCCGCACCTGCCGCTGCGCCCGGAAAACAAGGACTGCCCGCCCGAAGCCTGGACGCAAGGGCCGGAACTGATTCACGGCAACCTGCCGGTGGATGAGGCGCTGCGTGCCCTGATTGAGGCCTCACGCCAGGCCGACCGCGATGACATCGCGGCCAAGGTGGCGATCTGTCAGGCGCTGGGGATGACCACCAGTGCGCTGAAGGGCAATGGGTTTACCGCATGGTTGCCGGACATGGCGGCGTTTGCCTCGGTGCTGGAGCAGGCGCCACAGGCGGTCGATGGACCGTGGGTGGTGCATGTGCAGGACGAGACACTTGCGGCCGATCTGCAGGGTCATCGCCTACAGGTGACGGGCGAAGCGCCGGTCTACTATGCGTTCATCGGTTTCTAGATAGATCCAATCGCGGGGCAAGCCCGCTCCCACACCCTGCCCCTTCCAAACATGGTTGCCAACAGTGTGGGAGCGAGCTTGCCCCGCGATGGGCCGGCCCTGACATCTCAGGCAATCACTGACAGCGCCGCCAGAACTCATCCGCCAGTCGCCGCAGGTCCTTGGCCAGGTCCGCCACGTCACTGGCGCTGCTGTGGCTGCGCTGCCCGACGCTGACCGTCGCCTCGCTGGCCTGGCGGATGCTGGTGATGTTGCGGTTGATGTTCTCGCTGACCTGGCTCTGCTGCTCCACCGCCGCGGCGATCTGCAGGCTCATCTCGTTGATCTGGTTGACCCGCACGCTGATGCTGTCCAGCGCATCGCTGGCCAGTTGCGCCTGCTCGACGCTGTGCCCGGCATGGGCGCTGCTCTGCTGCATCACCTGCACCGCCGCGCGGGCGCCGTCCTGCAGGGCGCCGATCATGCGCTGGATATCGTGGGTCGACTGCGCGGTGCGCTGGGCCAGGCCACGCACCTCATCGGCGACTACCGCGAACCCCCGCCCCTGGTCGCCCGCACGCGCAGCCTCGATGGCGGCGTTGAGCGCCAGCAGGTTGGTCTGCTCGGCGATGCCACGGATCACGTCGAGCACTCCGGAAATCTCGCTGCTGTGGTTCTCCAGTTGCTGGATCACCTCGCTGGCCTCCACCAGCGAGCCGGCCAGGTCCTGGATCGCGCAGCGGTTGCGATCGACCAGCTGGTGGCCTGACTGGGTCTCGTCCTCGGCCTGGTCGGCCGCCATCGCCGCCATCTGCGCGCTGCTGGCCACCTGGGCGACACTGGCGCTCATCTGGTGGATCGCCGTGGCCACCTGGTCGGCTTCGCTCTGCTGCTCGAGGCTGTTGGCATGGCTGCTGTGCAAGGCCTCGACCAGCGAGCCCGAGTGCCCGGCCAGGCGCGAGGAGGTGTCGCCGATGCGCCCGACCACTGCCCCCAGCTGCGCCTTGAGCATGCGCATGGCGAACTCGATCTGCCCCAGGCCGTCACGCCGGCCGGTGTACAGGTGCTGGCTGAGCGGGTTGTCGGCGATCGCCTGGGCCTGCCGACGCAGCCGCTCGTAAGGGCGCAGCAGCACCAGGATCGCCAGGCTGCTCAAGCCCGCCGCCGCCACCATCTCCACCAGCGATTCCAGCAGCGGCACCCCCAGCCACCATTGACCCGCACCGATCACCAGCGCCAGCACCACACCAACCGCCAGCGACAAGCGCGTGCCCAACTGCAGCACCGGCAAGCGCTCACGCCAGCCACGCCGGCCTTCACGCAACCTTGCATAGCACTGCTCGGCCGCCGCGACCTGCTCGACGCCAGGCTTGGTCCGCACCGACTGGTACTCCAGCACCTGCCCGCCGCTGCTGATCGGCGAGACGAAAGCGCTTACCCAGTAGTGGTCGCCGTTCTTGCAACGGTTCTTCACCAGCCCCATCCACGAACGCCCCGCCTTGAGCGCCCGCCACATCTGCGCGAAGGCCTGGGGCGGCATGTCGGGATGGCGGACGATGTGGTGAGGATTGCCCAGCAACTCCTCGCGCGGGAACCCGCTGACCCGCAGGAAATCTTCATTGGCATAGGTGATACGGCTGTCCAGGTCGGTGGTGGACAGGATGTTGGCGTCGCCGGGGTAATCCACTTCGCGACCGGTAACAGGCATATTGCACTTCATCGGAGGCACTCGTTGTTGTACGGGAAATCGGCAGGGCGTACGACTCTAGGGACAAACGCCGGCGTAACATTGATCCATGGCAGGGTATTGGCACTTGGCCATCAACCCACCGAAACTGACAGCCGTGACAGCCTGGCGTCACGCTGCCGACCCGGTCGGCGCGCTATAACCCTGCAATAGCCCAATCCATTTCCCAGCCCCTTGGCCAAGGTGCCCGCCCCGATGCGACGTCCGTCCCGCTCCCTCGTACTCGCCGCCCTGGCCCTTGTCCTGCTGGTCGCCATCGGCGTCTGGCAGGGATTGCGCCGCGAAGCCCCGGTCAACCGCGCCGCCAGCGCGATACCGGTACGCGTGGTCGCCGTGGCCCAGCAGGACGTGCCGCGCTACCTGAGCGCCATCGGCTCGGTGCTGTCGCTGCACAGCGTGGAGGTGCGCCCGCAGGTCGAGGGCGTGCTGACCCAGGTGCTGGTCAAGGAAGGCCAGTGGGTCAAGCAGGGCGACCTGCTGGCCACCCTCGATGACCGGGCGATCCGCGCCAACCTCGACCAGGCCCGCGCCCAGCTCGGCCAGACCCAGGCGCAGTTGCAGGTGGGCAACGTCAACCTCAAGCGCTACCAGTTGCTCAGCAGCGACGACGGCGTGTCCAAGCAGACCCTCGACCAGCAGCAGGCGCTGGTGAACCAGTTGCAGGCGACGATCAAGGGCAACCAGGCGGCCATCGACAATGCCGCGGTGCAGCTCAGCTACACGCAGATCCGCTCGCCGGTGAGCGGCCGCGTCGGCATTCGCAACGTTGACCCTGGCAACCTGGTACGCACCAGTGACACCCAGAGCCTGTTCAGCGTCACCCAGATCGACCCGATCGCCGTGGAGTTCGCCCTGCCCCAACAGCAGCTGCCAGTCCTGCAGGGCCTGCTCAACTCGGCCACGCCCGCCGAAGTGGAGACCTACCTGGACGCCGACGGCGAACGCAGCCTGCTCGCCAAGGGGCACTTGATGCTGATCGACAATCAGGTCTCGGCCACCACCGGCACGGTGCGGGTCAAGGCCGAGTTCGACAACAAGGACGGCCGCCTGTGGCCGGGCCAGCTGGTTACCGTGCGCCTGCGCACGGCGGTGGACGAGGACGCCCTGGTGGTACCGCCACCGGTGGTGCAGCGCAGCATCGACGGCCACTTCGTCTACCGCCTGGACGGCGACAAGGTCAGCGCCGTACCGGTCAAGGTGGTGTATCAGGACAGCACGCTGAACGTCATTGCCGGGGTCAAGGCCGGCGATCGCCTGGTGCTGGACGGTCAGTCGCGGCTCAAGCCCGGCAGCACCGTGGAAGTCACCCCCGACACCCCTGCTCCGGCGCAAATGGCCGAAAGCAGGAGCCAGCCATGAACACCCGCAACGGCGTCTCGGCCTGGTGCATCGACCACCCCATCGCCACCCTGCTGCTGACCTTTGCCCTGGTGCTGCTCGGTGCCATCGCCTTCCCGCGCCTACCGGTGGCGCCGCTGCCCGAGGCCGACTTCCCGACCATCCAGGTTACCGCCCAGTTGCCCGGTGCCAGCCCGGAAACCATGGCCTCGTCGGTCGCCACGCCCCTGGAGGTGCAGTTCAGCGCCATCCCCGGCATGACCCAGATGACCAGCAGCAGCGCCCTGGGCTCGACCAACCTGATCCTGCAGTTCACCCTCGACAAGAACATCGACACCGCCGCCCAGGAAGTCCAGGCGGCGATCAACACCGCCACCGCGCGCCTGCCCCAGGACCTGCCCAGCCCGCCCACCTGGCGCAAGGTCAACCCGGCCGACAGCCCGGTGCTGATCCTCACCGTCAGCTCGGCGCAGATGCCCGGCAACCAACTGAGCGACTATGCCGAGACCTTGCTGGCCCGCCAGCTCAGCCAGATCGACGGCGTCGGCCTGATCAACATCACCGGGCAACTGCGCCCGGCCATCCGCGTGCAGGCCCAGCCCGAGAAGCTCGCCGCCATCGGCCTGACCCTGGCCGACATCCGCCAGGCCATCCAGCAGACCAGCCTCAACCTGGCCAAGGGCGCGCTGTACGGCGAGCACAGCGTGTCGACCCTCGCCGCCAACGACCAGCTGTTCCACCCCGAGGACTACGCGAAGCTGATCGTCAGCTACCGCAATGGCGCCCCGGTGCACCTGGCCGACGTCGCCAAGGTGATCGACGGCGCCGAGAACGCCTACGTCAGGGCCTGGTCCGGCGAACAGCCGGGGTTGAACCTGGTTATCTTCCGCCAGCCCGGGGCGAACATCGTCGACACCGTGGACCGGGTGATGGCTGCCCTGCCCCGCCTGCAGGAAATGCTGCCGGCGGCGGTCGAGGTGTCGGTGCTGCAGGACCGCACGCAGACCATCCGCGCCTCGCTGCACGAAGTCGAGCTGACCCTGCTGATCGCCGTGGCCCTGGTGATCGGGGTGATGGCGCTGTTCCTGCGCCAGTGGTCGGCAACCTTCATCGTTTCCAGCGTGCTCGGCGTGTCGCTGATCGCCAGTTGCGCATTGATGTACGTGTTCGGCTTCAGCCTCAACAACCTCACCCTGGTGGCCATCGTCATCGCCGTGGGCTTCGTGGTGGACGATGCCATCGTCGTGGTGGAGAACATCCACCGCCACCTGGAGGCCGGCGACGACAGCCGCACGGCCGCGCTCAAGGGCGCCGGCGAGATCGGCTTCACCGTGGTGTCGATCAGCTTCTCGCTGATCGCCGCGTTCATTCCGCTGCTGTTCATGGGCGGCGTGGTCGGCCGGCTGTTCAAGGAATTCGCCCTGACCGCCACCGCGACCATCCTGATTTCAGTGGTGGTCTCGCTGACCCTGGCACCGACCCTCGCCGCGCTGTGCATGCGCCGCCCGCCCGAGACGCAGCATGACGGTTTCGGCCAGCGCCTGGTGCGCTGGTACGAGAAGGGCCTGGACCGGGCCCTGGCGCACCAGCGCGTCACCCTCGGCGTGTTCGGCCTGACCCTGGCACTGGCGGTGGTCGGCTATGTGGCCATCCCCAAGGGCTTCTTCCCGTTGCAGGACACCGGTTTCATCCTCGGCACCAGCGAGGCGGCGGCCGATGTGTCCTACCCCGCGATGATCGAGAAGCACAAGGCCCTGGCGAAGATCATCGAAGCCGACCCGGCGGTGCGCGCCTTCTCCCATTCGGTCGGTGTCACCGGCAGCAACCAGACCATCGCCAACGGGCGCTTCTGGATCTCCCTCAAGCCTCGTGGCGAACGCGACGTGTCGGCCAGCGAATGGATCGACCGCATGCGCGCGAAACTGGCGCAGGTTCCCGGCATCGTCCTGTACCTGCGCGCAGGGCAAGATATCAACCTCAGTTCCGGGCCGTCGCGCACCCAGTACCAGTACGTGCTCAAGAGCAACGACGGCGTTGCGCTGAACCTGTGGACCCAGCGCCTGACCGAACGCCTGCGCGAGAATCCGGCGTTCCGCGACCTGTCCAACGACCTGCAACTGGGCGCCAGCGTCACCCGCATCGACATCGACCGCCAGGCCGCCGCGCGCTTCGGCCTGACCACCACCGACGTCGACCAGGCGCTGTACGATGCCTTCGGCCAGCGGCAGATCAGCGAGTTCCAGACCGAGACCAACCAGTACAAGGTGATCCTCGAACTGGACGCCCGCCAGCGCGGCAAGGCCGAGAGCCTCAACTACTTCTACCTGCGCTCGCCGCTGTCGGGCGAGATGGTGCCGCTGTCGGCCCTGGCCCATGTCGCGCCGCCCAGCACCGGGCCGCTGTCGATCAGCCACGACGGCCTGTTCCCGGCGGCCAACCTGTCGTTCAACCTGGCCCCTGGCGTGGCCCTGGGCGATGCGGTGCAGATCCTCGAACGCACCCAGCGCGAACTGGGCATGCCCGACTCCATCGCCGGCAACTTCCAGGGCGCCGCCCAGGCGTTCCAGAGTTCACTGTCGAGCCAGCCCTACCTGATCCTCGCCGCGCTGGTGGCGGTGTACATCATCCTCGGCGTGCTCTACGAGAGCTTCGTGCACCCGCTGACCATCATCTCCACCCTGCCCTCGGCGGGCCTGGGCGCGCTGATCCTGCTCTGGGCCATGGGCCAGGACTTCACCATCATGGGCCTGATCGGCGTGGTGCTGCTGATCGGCATCGTCAAGAAGAACGGCATCCTGCTCATCGACTTCGCCCTCGAAGCCCAGCGCAACCACGGCATGACGCCCGAGCAGGCGATCCACCAGGCGTGCCTGGTGCGCTTCCGCCCGATCATCATGACCACCCTGGCCGCATTGCTCGGCGCGCTGCCGCTGATGTTCGGCTTCGGCGCCGGCGCCGAGCTGCGCCAGCCACTGGGCATCGCCGTGGTCGGCGGCCTGCTGGTGAGCCAGGCCCTGACGCTGTTCACCACCCCGGTCATATACTTGGCCCTGGAGCGTCTGTTCCACCGCCGCCAGGCCACCGTCGCCCCCGCGCCGACCGCCAGTTGAGACAAGACCATGCGTGTGCTGATCATCGAAGACGAAGAAAAAACCGCCGACTACCTGCATCGCGGCCTCACCGAGCAGGGCTTCACCGTCGACCTGGCGCGTGACGGCATCGACGGCCTGCACCTGGCCCTCGAAGGCGACTACGCGGTGATCGTGCTCGACGTGATGCTGCCTGGCCTGGATGGTTACGGCGTGCTGCGCGCGCTGCGGGCGCGCAAGCAGACGCCGGTGATCATGCTCACCGCCCGCGAGCGTGTCGAGGACCGCATCCACGGTCTGCGCGAAGGCGCCGACGACTACCTGGGCAAACCGTTCTCGTTCCTCGAACTGGTAGCCAGGCTGCAGGCCCTGACCCGGCGCAGCGCCATTCATGAACCGCTGCAGATCCAGGTGGCGGACCTGTGGATCGACCTGATGGCGCGCAAGGCCAGCCGGGCCGGCCAGCGCCTGGACCTGACCGCCAAGGAGTTCTCGCTGCTCAGCGTGCTGGCCCGGCGCCAGGGCGAGATCCTGTCCAAGACCGCCATCGCCGAGCTGGTCTGGGACATCAATTTCGACAGTGACGCCAATGTCGTCGAGGTAGCGATCAAGCGCCTGCGCGCCAAGCTCGACGGGCCGTTCGACAACAAGCTGCTGCATACCATTCGAGGCATGGGCTATGTCCTGGAACATCGTGGCTGAAGCCTGCAATACCCGCCCCCGTGAATCGGCCGCAGGTAGCGCCCCATGAATGCTTGGCGCAACTCCATCGCCTTGCGCCTGTCGGCGCTCTTCGCCCTGGTGGCGCTGGCCGTGTTCGTGCTGATCGGCAGCGCGCTGTACCGCCAGGTCGACCACAGCCTCGACCTGCTGCCAGCGGCCGAACTGGACGCACGCTTCAGCGTGCTCGAATCCACCCTCAACCGCTTCGGCACCGCCGAGCACTGGGCCAAGATCAACAACAAACTCAACCTGCTGAGCGAAGAAGACCGACGCATCCGCTTCTGGGTGGTGAGCGGCGCCCCGGCCTTCGAGTACGGCCAGCCCAGCGAACAGGTGCGCGGCTTCGCCAAGGGCCCTGTGGGCATGCGCGAGCTGCGCCTGTCCGACAGCCCCTATCCCTACAAGGTGCTGGTCAGCGAGCTGCCCGCACAGGGTGAGCGCCCGCCCCTGCGTTTTCTGATCGGCATCGACACTGAAACCTTCTGGCAGGCCCAGCACAGCCTGCTGGTGGCCATCGTTGGCCTGGCGGCTTTCGGCGTGCTGCTGGCTTCGCTGCTCGGTTACTGGGTCGCGCGTATTGGTCTGCGGCCCCTGCTCGCCCTCTCCGAAGAAGCCCAGGCCCTGGCGCCGCCACGCCTGGACGGTCGCCTGCAGACCCGCGACCTGCCGCCGGAACTGGCGCGCTTCGCCGGCACCTTCAATGCCACCCTTGACCGGGTCAGCCAGGCCTATTCGCAACTGGAAGCCTTCAACGCCGACGTCGCCCACGAACTGCGCTCGCCGCTGACCAACCTGATCGGCCAGACCCAGGTCGCCCTCACCCGCGGGCGCAGTGCCGAGCACTACTTCGAGGTACTGCAATCGAACCTCGAAGAACTCGAGCGCCTGCGCAGCATCATCAACGACATGCTGTTCCTGGCCAGCGCCGACCAGGGCAGCAAGGCCACCGCCCTTACCCAAGCCTCGCTGGCCGAGGAAGTGGCCACCACCCTCGACTACCTCGACTACATCCTCGAAGACGCCCACGTCAGCGTCACCGTCAGCGGCGATGCCCAGGCCTGCATCGAAAAGGCCCAGTTGCGCCGGGCGCTGATCAACCTGCTGAACAACGCCGTGCAGCACACCGCGCCGCACCAGGCGATCCAGGTGCGCATCGAGGCTACTGAGGAGCAGGTCAGCATCGCGGTGAGCAACCCGGGGCCGGCGATCGACGACGAACACCTGCCGATGCTGTTCGAGCGCTTCTATCGGGTGGATGCGGCGCGCACCAACAGCGGCGGCGGCAACCACGGACTGGGCCTGGCCATCGTCAAGGCAATCGCCCTGATGCACGGCGGCAGTGTTTTCGTGCACAGCGAGGCCGGGGCCAATACCTTCGGTATCAACTTGCCGAGCGCTCAACTACGCGGGTTTGCGGTAAAAGTCTGAGTGTTTTTGCCTCGATCATTACTTTTTGCGCAACAGTGCTTATCTGAACAGCCTCTGTTTCCCCGCTGTTTACAGGACTAACTTTAGCCCTGTCTCCATTAGCACTTGCCCCGCAAGAAGGTTGTTCCAAATGTCCAACAGTATGGGTATTGCCAGCGTCTTCGTCCTGTCTTCCCTGTTGTTGTCGCCCCTGGCCATGGCGGAAGAATCCCCGGCCTTCGTCGCCCGCAACGCCGAACTCGCCGCGGTTCACCAAGAGGCGCGTGACGCCTACGCCGCGCAGCAGTCCGCTGCGGCTAAAGACGCACAGCAGACCGCTTCCAAGGTATCTGTCGATACCGATGCCGATAGCTGACCGGCCACGCCAGCTGTTTCCAGTTTTCCCTGGGCTACACCATGGGCACTGCCTGTGACGATATGTTAGCCTTTCAAAGCCGCTGCCTTTCAGCGGCTTTTTTTATGCGTCGAAAATCTCAGCCTGGCTGTTACGTCTCTAATAAGAACTTGCAGACACGACAATAAAAAACTGCCCCATCGCTTGACCAAAGGAGTTTGTACCGGTGTCTTTCGCGTTTCGTTTCACCCCGTTGTTCGTTGCATTGGCCGCAACGATGCCCGTGGCCGCACAGGCCGATGAAGACAAGGCTGATGGCTTCATCGAGGGTTCCACGCTGAACCTGCATTTGCGTAATGCCTACTTCAACCGCAACGAGAAGAATGCCTCGATCAAGGACAAGCGCGAGTGGGGCCAGGGCGCCGTCGCCCGCTTCGAGTCCGGCTACACGCCTGGCGTGATCGGCTTCGGCCTCGACGCCCACGCCATGGTCGGCCTGAAGCTCGACGGCGGTGATGGCCGCGCCGGCACCTCGATCCTGCCGAGCGCGCCAGAAGACAAGGCGCGCCATGCCTTCTCCACCGCAGGCGGCGCGATCAAGCTCAAGGGCTTCGACACCGAGTTCAAGGCCGGTGACCTGTTCCTCACCAACCCGGTGATCGCCGGTGGCGAAAGCCGCATGCTGCCGCAGACCTTCCGCGGCGTCGCGCTGACCAACAACAGCATCGACGGGCTGATGCTCGAAGGCGGCAAGGTCAGCTTCACCAAGCCGTACAACCAGAGCGGCCACCGCCGCATCAACACCTACTACAGCAACCAGACGCCCGAGCAGGACAGCCAGAACCTGAGCTGGGCCGGCGCGTCGTGGAGCGGCACCGAGGGCGTCACCGCCAACCTCTACGCCGCCGAGCTGAAGGATATCTGGAACCAGTACTACGCCGACTTCGACTACACCTACGCGGTCAACGACCTGGTCAGCCTGAACCCGGGCGTGCACTTCTATCACACCCAGGACACCGGCCAGTCGAAGCTGGGCAGCATCGACAACAACACCTGGAGCGTGCACTTCACCGTCGCCGCCGGGTACCACAGCGTCACCGCCGCCTACCAGCGGGTCAATGGCGACACGCCGTTCGACTACATCAACCTGGGCGACAGCATCTTCCTCGACAACTCGCGCATGTACTCGGACTTCAACGCGCCGAACGAGCGCTCGTGGAAGCTGCAGTACGACTATGACTTCGCCGGCCTCGGCATCCCAGGCCTGAGCACCTCGCTGTCGTACTCGCGCGGCAAGGCCGACCTGACCAAGGCCAGCCAGGACACCCAGTACTACGCCTTCTACAACGCCGACGGCGAAAATGCCCGGCACTGGGAGCGCGACTTCGACGTGAAGTATGTGTTCCAGGAAGGTCAGATGAAGGACCTGTCGGTGCTGCTGCGCTATGCCACGCACCGGGCCAACGCGGCGTACTCGACGATTCAGGACAACAACGAATTCCGCGTGATCGTGGATTACCCGTTGAACGTGTTCTGATCCATCATCGCGGGCGAGGGCTACGCCCTCGTTTCGCCGGTAAGCCGGCTCCCACAGGTACAGCGCTATTTTTTGTGGGAGCCGGCTTGCCGGCGATGCTCTGCTTCAACGGTTTCTTTTCAGTCCTGTTTCCAGGTCATTGATCAGCGCCTTGGCCATGGCACTGAGCATCCGCGCCGCACTCCCTGCTTTCAGGTCCCCTTCCATTTCCGCCTCGGTGGTCAGGTGCAGGATGCAATCCTGCAATACCGACAGCTCATCGAATGCCCGGCTCAAGGGTACACCCGGCAGCACGCGATAACACTCCAGGAAGGTCTCGTCGCCAGCGGTGACGGGCATATCGGGCTGCTCGCTCATGGCTGCACCTCCAGCGACCCGGCGTGGGCCATCAGGCAGCTCAGCAGCCGGCTGAGGATGGAAATGTTCTCCACCAGGATCTCGGGACGCTCATCCACGGGAAAGGCCATGTAGACATCGCAGGTGCGGGTCATCATGGTCATCAGGACTGCGGCATGCTCCCAGACTTCGGCGAGGGGCAGATGGTCGATGATGGAGATGTAGGGGATGGGTGGATCAGGTACCAGCTTTTTCATAAGCAATTTCCAATGTCGTTAAAGGAAACCGCCAGCTCATCCTTTCTCACCAGATAAGGGTGGCAGCCGTACATGGGGTGAGAAAACCGAGGACATTGGAACCCGGCCAGACCTAGGTCTGCCCATGCACGGCTGCCGTAACAGAATGCGGAACCAACATCGTTCGGGTTTCTCACACCCGGTCACCAAATTTGGCGACCCGACGACGTTAGCCCTGATGCATTTCCCGGCCTATCCAGACCCTTCCGGCAAGCGCGTAGGATAGGTCCCAAGCACAGCCCAACTGAAGCA
Source organism: Pseudomonas sp. FG36 (assembly GCF_057809275.1). Classification (NCBI taxonomy): domain Bacteria; kingdom Pseudomonadati; phylum Pseudomonadota; class Gammaproteobacteria; order Pseudomonadales; family Pseudomonadaceae; genus Pseudomonas; species Pseudomonas sp. FG36. The sequence goes on along the minus strand of NZ_JBMDJQ010000037.1, from coordinate 33,790 downwards.
TTTGGTTTCAGATTCGGAAATGTCGTACATCCCATCGCAGGCCCACTGAATCAATTCCGTCGGGCAAAACACCTTTGATCTTGTCCGACAATCCCGCCTTGCCTAAAATACCGCCGCCGCTTTCCGGCCCACTCCCCATGGATCCCGGGGCTTATGCAGTTGCGAGCATGACGTTGCCCACCCGATCACCACGATCCGCCCTGTACAAGTCACACCCCGAGCTGGTCCTCAACCTGGGCAGCTGCCTTGCCGTGCTCGCCATAGTAGCCATCGTCGGCTACCTGCTGGCCCGCGAGCGCGACAGCGTCGAGCAATCGGAAATGCGCTCGTCGAGCAACATCGTGCAGTTGATCGAAAGCGATATCCTGCGCAACGTCGAACTCTACGACCAGTCGCTCAAGGGCCTGATCTGGGCCGTGCAGCACCCCGAGCTGCTCAACGTGCCGACCAAGCTGCGCCAGCAGATCCTGTTCAACCAGGCCTTCTCCGCGCCGGTGCGCGGCGACATTCTCTGGCTCGACGCCAAGGGCGACGTGCTCGGCGACTCCACCAGCGCGGTGCCGCGCCAGGCCAACTTCGCCGACACCGTGGCCTTCCAGGCGCACCGTGACCGCCCGGGCCTGGGCCTGCTGATCAGCCCGCCGTTCAAGGCGCGGCTGGGCAACCTGGACTGGTGCATCAGCTTCAGCCGGCGCATCTCCGGCGCCAACGGCGAGTTCCAGGGCCTGGCCGCCGGGGCCCTGCGCCTGTCCTATTTCAACGAACTGTTCCAGCGCCTGGACATCGGCGTGGACAGCAGCATCAACCTGCTCAACACCGACGGCCAACTACTGGCGCGCCAGCCGACCCGGCCGCAGGATCCACTGATCGGCACCAGCTTCAGCGAGCGCCCCAACTTCAAGCGCATCCTCAGCGAGCGCAGCGGCAGCTTTACCGCCCGCTCGACGGCCTATGAGGGCCAGCGCCTCTACACCTTCGCCCGGGTCGCCGACCTGCCGTTGATCGTGCTGGTGGCCCACTCGGCCGATGAAGTGTTCCAGTCGTGGCGGCGTACCGCGATCGTGGTCAGCGTGGCCACCGGCGTGTTGTGCATTGGCATCCTCTGGCTGACCTTGCTGCTGGGCCGCGAGCTACGTCGGCGCCACGATGCCGAACTGGGTCTGGCCACCCTCGCCGCCACCGACAGCCTCACCGGCCTTGCCAACCGCCGCCGCCTCGACCAGGTGCTGCGTCAGGAATGGGCGCGCGCCCAGCGCAACCGCAAGCCGCTGGCAGTGTTGATGGTGGATGTGGACCACTTCAAGGCCTTCAACCAGCGCCATGGCCATGCCGGTGGCGACCATGTACTGCGCGAGGTGGCCACCACCATCGAGCTGTGCATCCGCCGCCCTGCGGACCTGGCGGCGCGTTATGGCGGCGAGGAGTTCCAGGTGGTGCTGCCGGAAACCGAGCTGGCCGGTGCCCGGTTGCTGGCCGAGCGGATTCGCGCCAGCGTCGAGGCGATGCCGCCGTTCGGCGATGACGAGCGGTCGGTGACGGTCAGTGTGGGGATTGGCCTGCATATTCCCGGTACCCATCAGGACCTGGCGGCGCTGCTGGGTGATGCGGACGAGGCCTTGTATCGGGCCAAGGCCAATGGGCGGAATCGGGTGGAAGGACCCGAGGGGTGAGTCATGGGGCCGTTACACGGCCCCATGCTGATCAGGACCGAGCGCGGGCTGCGTTACGCAGAGCCTTCACCTGGTCATGATTGCGCTGCACGCCCTGCAGCTGTTTCTCTACCAAGGCATACGAAGTGTCATTGGCCGAGCGCCCCAGTTTGACCAGCTTCTCGCGGGCTTCCTTGTAGGCCTTCAGCGCATGGTCTTCACCACGCTCCACTTCATTGAGCACCGCCTCTTCATCCTTGCCGGTGACCATCGACTTGAGGTTGACCCAGCCACGGTGCAGGTCGCCGCTGATGCTGGTGCTGGTTTCCGGATCACCGCCCAGCCGGCGCACTTCACTTTGCAGCTCGGCCGCGGCACTGGCGCACTCGCTGGCACGCTGCACGAAGAATGCTTTCAGTTCAGGGTTCTTCACATCCTCGGCAGAGGTCTTGAAGCCTTTCTCACCATCCTTGCTGTACTCGATCAGGTCGTTGAGTACGTCGATCGTGTCTTTGTTGGGATTACTCATGGCAACAACTCCTTGGCAGGTGATAGTCACCTTGATCGGAGCAGGCTTCGTGCCAGGCCTATGAAATAAAAATAATTCATGTAAATCAGTAACTTGAAGATTTCACAAACACGCCGTTCAAAGGCGTTCTGCATGATCGCCGCTTGGGTCGTCGTGCAGTTTGCAGTAAGGTCGCGCTTCAACCGCCACAGGCCACCGCCCGATGAAACCCGAAACCCTGCAACTGCTGGTCACCCGCACCATGCCTTTTGGCAAGTACCAGGGGCGGATCATCGCCGACCTGCCCGGGGACTACCTGGCATGGTTTGCCCGTAAAGGTTTCCCGCCCGGGGAGCTGGGCGGGTTGCTGGCGCTGATGCACGAGATTGACCACAACGGGTTGGGCGACCTGCTAGTGCCGCTGCGGGCAAAGATGCCGCGCCGCTGAACGATCAAGAGCCCACGCCACCTGCCGAAACAATTACATCGTTAACTCAAGGACGAACCACCGCTCATGCAAGCTCGCCAATCCGCCTCCTCGGCTTTCGTCATCTCGCTGCTCGTCGCCGGGTGGGGGCTTTTCTACGTGGGCCGGCTGCGTTGGGCATTGATACTGCTGGGGCTGATCCTCGCCGACTTTTTGCTGATCGGCCTGTTCGCCACGCCCAGGGCATTGATCGTCGGCCTGGGTGTCGCTCTGGCGCTGAAGTTCGGCTCGGCGTGCCTGGCCGCAGGCCTTGTGTGGCGCGGCCGCGCCGGGGCTGAACCCGCCGGCGCACGCCTGGTTGCCTACGCTGCGGCGGTGATAGGCGTGGCCGCCCTGCTGCTGGTGCTGCGCGGGCCACTGTTCGGTTACCAACTCAGCCAGATCCCTTCGGGTTCGATGGAGCCGACGCTGCAGATAGGCGATCACATCATCAGTGACACGCGTTTGAGCGCAGCGCCCAAGGTGGGGGATATCGTGCTGTACCGCTATCGCAATGGCGAGGCATTCAAGCGTGTGGCGGGGGTTGCTGGCGACCGGCTGGAGATCGTCAATGGCGAAGTGATCGTCAATGGGCGCAACCTGGGATTGTTCCATGCAGCGCCCGAGCATGTACGCCGTCCCGAGTCACTGAGCCTGGCACCGGTGGTGATCGAGCCCGGGCACATCTACCTGCTGGGTGACCGCCGCGACAACAGCAACGACAGTCGCTATGACGGCCAGGTTGCGGTAGCAGACGTGACGGCAAAAATCACCGGGATCTGGTACTCGAAGAACCGCCAGCGTATCGGCACCACCTTCGAATAACCAGCACGGGCCTGCCCCACGATGGAGTCTGCCGGTCTAGCCCTTGGCCGGCGCCACGACCATCTCCACCTGCTCGCTCTTCTTGATCAGCGCATACACCACCGCCGTCAGCAGGCTGCCAGCGACGATTGCCAGCAGGTACAACAGCGCATGGTTGATCGCGTTGGGGATCAGCAGCACGAACAGCCCGCCATGGGGCGCCATCAGCTTGCAGCCGAAATACATCGACAAGGCCCCGGTCAGCGCGCCCCCGGCGATGCTCGCCGGAATCACCCGCAGCGGGTCCTTGGCGGCGAACGGGATCGCGCCCTCGGAGATGAAGCACAGGCCCAGCGCCAGCGCCGCCTTGCCGGCCTCGCGCTCACTCTGGGCGAACTTGCGCCGGGCCAGGAAGGTGGCGATGCCCAGGCCGATCGGCGGCACCATGCCGGCGGCCATGGTCGCGGCCATCGGTGCGTAGCTCGACGAGGCCAGCAGCCCCACCGAGAAGGCATAGGCGGCCTTGTTGATCGGCCCGCCGAGGTCGACGCACATCATGCCGCCAAGCAGCAGCCCGAGCAGGATGGCGTTGGTGGTGCCCATGCTGTCGAGGAAATGGGTCAGCCCCTCGAGCATCGCCGCCACGGGTTGGCCGACCACGTAGATCATCACCAGGCCGGTGAACAGGCTGGCCAGCAGCGGGATGATGAGAATCGGCTTGAGCGCGTCGAGGCTGCTGGGCAGGCGCACCCAGCGGGCGATGGCCTTGGCGCTGTAGCCGGCCAGGAAGCCGGCGACGATGCCGCCGATGAACCCCGCCCCCAGCGTGCTCGCCAGCAAGCCGCCGATCATCCCGGGCGCCAGGCCCGGGCGGTCGGCAATGGACCAGGCGATATAGCCGGCAAGCAGCGGCACCATCAGCTTGAACGCCGCCTCGCCGCCGATCTGCATCAAGGCGGCGGGCAGCGTGCCGGGTTCCTTGTAGGCCTCGATGCCGAACACGAACGACAAGGCGATCAGCAAACCGCCAGCCACCACCATCGGCAGCATGAACGACACCCCGGTCAGCAGGTGCTTGTAGACGCCGGTCTTCTCGGCCGGCGGCACTGCGCCGGTCGTCCCCGTCGCCTCCACCTTGCCCTCGGCCAGGGCCTTGTCCAGCGTGGCGCGGGCCTGCTTGAGTGCGATGCCGGTGCCGCAGCGGTAGATACGCTTGCCGGCGAAGCGCGCAGCCGGTACTTCGATATCGGCGGCCAGCAACACCACATCGGCTGCGGCGATGGCCTCGGCCGACAGCGGATTGCGCGCGCCGACCGAGCCCTGGGTTTCCACGGTGAGCTGGTAGCCCATGGCCTGCGCCGCCTGTTGCAGGGCTTCGGCGGCCATGAAGGTGTGGGCCACGCCGGTTGGGCAGGCGGTTACAGCGACAATCTTCGGCGCACCCTGCACCGGGGTTTGCGTCACCTGCACCTGGGCGCCGGCAGCGGCCTCGTCGAGGAAGCCTTCACGGTCGGCCAGGGCCTGGGCCGGCGTGCTCTGGTACAGACGCTTGCCCGCAAAGCGCGCCAGGTCCACCGGCCCGGTGCTGACCACCAGCACCCAGTCGGCCTCGGCAATCTGCGTTGGCGTCAGGCGCAGCTCCGGATGTTCGGCGTCGTGCACCTCGACGCAGGTTTTCCAACCCCGACGCTGGGCAGCGGCGGCCAACAGCCGGGCGCTGAGTACGCTGGACACCTGGCCGTTGGGGCAGGCGGTGACAATGGCAATGTTCATCAGCAGCCCTCTTCTTGTTGTTCTGTAAGGCGCACAGCGGCTTCCAGACGCTCCAGTTGCTCACGGTCGTGAATGCCGAAGCCGACCTGGGTGACTGCCTGGGCGGCGATGGCGGTGGCGCGGCGCAAGGTAGCGGCGGGCGCTTCGGCCTGGAGCAGGCCATGGACCATGCCGGCAACCAGCGAATCACCGGCGCCGACGGTACTGGCGATGCGCACTTTCGACGGTTGCGCATGCAGCGCCAGGCCAGCGGCGAACCAGTTCACGCCCTGCTCGCCCTGGGACACCACCACATGCTCGACGCCAGTGGCGAGCAGCCGCCGTGCGGCCGCGCGTTGCTCGTCCGCGGCCTGCACCGGCAGCCCGAGGACTTCACCCAGCTCCTCGGTGTTGGGCTTGACCAGCCAGGGCGCGGCCTGCAGGCCTGCGCGCAAGGCTTCGCCGCTGCTGTCCAGGGCCACCTTCAGGCCCTGGGCCTTGAGCATCAGCAGCAGCTCGCGCAACCACTCGGGGCTGATCCCCCGTGGCAGGCTGCCGGCCACCACCACGGCGTCATGCCCCGGGGCCACGTGGGCCAGACGTTGCAGCAAGGCGTCGCGGGCGGCCTCGTCGACCTGCGGCCCTGGCCCGTTGATATCGGTGACCTGGCCATCGGCCTCGACCAGCTTGATGTTGCTGCGGGTCTCGCCCGGCACGCGGACGAAGCAATCGGCGAAGCCGCGCCAGGCAATCAGCGCCTCGAACGGCGCCAGGTTGTCCTGCCCCAGGAAACCGCCGACGGTGACGCTGTGGCCCAGGTCGGCCAGCACCTGGGCGACGTTCAGCCCCTTGCCGGCGGCATGGCTGTGCTGGGCCTGGCTGCGGTTGACCGCGCCGGGTCGCAGGCGGTCGAGGCTGATGGTGATATCCAGCGCCGGGTTGAGGGTGAGGGTGAGGATCTTGGCCATCAATAACGCTCCACCAGCGCCCGGACTGCCTCGGCGCTGTCTTGTTGCAGGGCCTCGCGCGCCAGGGCGCGGGCCGTCGAAAGGTCGGCCTGGCGCACCAGGGCCTTGACTTCAGGAATGCTGCGGGCGGCGACGCTCAGCTCGTCCACCTCCAGGCCCAGCAGCACGGCGACCGCCTGCGGGTCGGCCGCCAGCTCGCCGCACACGCCCACCCACTTGCCCTGGGCATGGGCGGCGCGCACGGTCATATCGATCAGATTGAGCACTGCCGGGTGCAGGCCATCGGCCTGGGCCGACAGGCTCGGGTGACCGCGGTCGATGGCCAGGGTGTACTGGGTCAGGTCGTTGGTGCCGATGCTAAAGAAGTCCACTTCACGGGCCAGCTGCGGCGCCAGCAAGGCGGCCGACGGTACCTCGACCATGATGCCTACCTGCAAGTCGGCCACCGGGATCTCCTGGCGCAGGCGCTCGACCATGGCCTTGGCGGCGCGCCATTCATGAAGCTGGCCGACCATGGGGAACATGATGCGCAGCGGGCGGTTGTCCGCTGCACGCAGCAAGGCGCGCAGCTGGTCTTCCATCACCTGTGGGCGTTGCAGGGTCAGGCGCACGCCGCGCACGCCGAGGAAGGGGTTTTCCTCAGCCGCGATCGGCCAGTACGGCAAGGGCTTGTCGCCCCCGACATCGAGCGTGCGCACCACCAGTGGCCGCCCGTCCAGGCCATCGAGCACCCGACGGTACTCGGCTTCCTGGGTCGCTACGTCGGGCAGTTGCGGGTGGGCCATGAAGATCAGTTCGGTGCGCAGCAGGCCGATGCCTTCGGCACCTTGCTCCACCACCTTGTCGATGCCGTTGCTCTGGCCGATGTTGGCGAACACTTCGACGGCATGGCCGTCGCGCGTCCGCGCGGGCTCATGGCGGTTGGCCCAGGCGATCTGCAGCCGACGCTCGCGGGCATCACGCTCTGCCAGGGCTCGTTGCAACTCGACCTCGGCTGGCGCAACCACGACCCGCCCGCGCTGGCCATCGAGCAGCAGCGGCGTGCCGGTCTCCAGCAACAGCACGGCCGCCCCGGCCCCGACCACCGCCGGGATGCCCAGGGCGCGGGCGATGATGGCGCTGTGCGCGGTGGCGCCACCCTGGGCGGTGACGATGCCGGCGACCCGCGCCGGGTCCAGGCGCGCAACGTCTGAAGGGCCGACTTCGGCCATCACCAGCACATAGGGCTGCTCTGGTTCGGCGCTGTCCTTGACGCCGCACAGTTGCGCCAGCACCCGGCGACCGATATCGCGCAGATCGGCGGCCCGCTCGGCCAGCAGCGCATCGTGCAGGGCCTCCTGCTGACGGGCGGCGGCTTCGATCACCGCCATCCACGCAGCGGCGGCGCTTTCGCCCTGGGCCAGGCGCAGCTCGACGTCGTCGGTCAAGGCCGGGTCGGCGAGCATTTCCTGATGGGTGACGAAAATTTCGCCGATGGCCTTGTCGCTGCGTTGCACCAGGGCCTGAAGATCGGCATGCACCGTGTCGATGGCCTGGCGCAGCCTGGCCCGTTCCTGGGCGGGCGACTCGCCGCGCAGCGGGTAGTCGATCTCGCGCTCGACGCAGACACGGGCCGGGCCACTGGCGATACCCGGCGCGGCCGCGACACCCTGCAGGGTGCTGCCGGGCGGCGGGGCCTGAAGGGTTTCAACCTGCGGCTGCTCCACTGCTGCCGTTTGCGGCAAGGGCTCGACCTCCTCGCCGAGGCCCTGCTCGATAGCCGCCAGCAACGCCGGCAAGGCATCGGCGGCGATACCGGGCTCGGCGATCAGTTCCAGGACCTGGCCACGGCGGGCGCCCAGACTGAGCAGCTTGCTCAGGCTCTTCACCGAAACGGCGGGCTGGGCGCTGTCGTGCAGCCGTATGCAGATCTCGCCCTCGAAACCCTTGGCCAGCTGCGCCAGTACCTTTGCAGGGCGAGCATGCAGGCCATGGGCGTTTGCCAGTACTATCCGGGCGCTCGGCCAGTCGGCAGGTGCCTCGCCGCCGAGCACTTCGAGCACGGCGCGGCTGCTGGTGGCCTGGTAGAGCATCTGCCCACGGCCCTCGATCAGCACCTCGCACAGGCGCTCGAGCAGGGCTTGATGCGCCGCTCCGAGGCTGGCCAGGCAGAACAGGCCATTGAGCGGTTGATCGCGGTAGCGCAACGGTTGCTGCGGGGTGACGAAGGCCAGCCCCGGTTGGCGCACCTCACGTTCGCTGTGCAGCCACCACAGGCCCTCGCCCAGCGGCAGCGGCTCGGTCTGCTGCAGCACGGCGGCAAAGCCGCTGTCGGCACAACCTGCGCGTTGCAACAGACGAGCGCCGCGCCAGGCCAGTTCGTCGAAGTCTTCCGCAGCCAGGTTGAGGCCGACCAGCTGGGCATCCAGCGCCAGCTCGCGTGGCGCCCCTTGCAGTAACTTGAGCAGTGCCTCGGCGCTGCCGGAACGACGCAGCGCCTCGGCCAGGTCGGTTTCACCAAGGGCGCGGGTCAGCAGTTGCAGCAGGCGCAAATGTTCATCGGAGCGGGCGGCGATGCCGATGGCCAGGTAGACGATCTGGCCGTCGCCCCAGTCCACGCCGTCGGGAAACTGCAGCAAGCGCACGCCCGTGGCGAACACCAGCTCGCGGGTCTGCGGCGTGCCGTGGGGGATGGCGATGCCCTGGCCGAGAAAGGTCGAGCCTTGCGCCTCCCGGGCCTGCAGCCCCGCCAGGTAACCCTCGGCGACCAGACCATCGGCAACCAGTCGATCGGCCAGCAGCGCCAGTGCCTCGCCCTTGTCGGCGGCACGCTGGCCCATGGCAATCTGCTCAACGGCAAGCTCGAGCATGACCCTCTCCTTTTGCGGCAGCCCCATCGGCTACCGAGGTATTGTTGTGGAATTCGACGGCAAAAGCCGCCGAAACGATCAGCGCAACGAGCAAATGCGTATTTTCAGGCAGGAAATTTCGCCTTGCTGAAACGTTTAATCTGACCAAGCGGCCACGTTACTCGATAATCTGCCAACGAAAAAGCCCCATCCTGTCGGACAATTGCGACAATGGTCGTCTGCGCGCGGGCCCGTCGATGGGTGAAACTAGCCGGTCAAGCCCCGCAGGCAGTCCCGGAAACAACAAGGAAAATTCGGTGAAACTCAGCGATATCGCCCGTCTGGCCGGTGTGTCCGTGACCACCGCCAGCTACGTCATCAATGGCAAGGCCGAACAGCAGCGCATCAGCAGCAGCACCGTCGAGCGCGTGCGTGCGGTGGTCGAGGCCCACGGCTTCACCCCGAACCCCCAGGCCGCCGGCCTGCGCAGCCGCCACACCCGCACCCTGGGCTTCATTCTCCCGGATCTGGAGAACCCCAGCTACGCCCGCATCGCCAAGCAACTGGAGCAAGGCGCCCGTGCCCGTGGCTACCAGCTGCTGATCGCCAGCAGCGACGACCAGCCCGACAGCGAACGCCAGTTGCAGCAGCTGTTCCGTGCCCGGCGCTGCGACGCGCTGTTCGTCGCCAGTTGCCTGCCGCCGGAAGACGAGAGCTACCGCGAGTTGCAGGCCAAGGGCCTGCCGGTGATCGCCATCGACCGGCGCCTGGACCCGGCGCACTTCTGCTCGGTGATCAGCGATGACCGCGACGCCAGCCGCCAGCTGGCCCAGAGCCTGTTGAAAACCCGCCCGCGCAGCATCGCCCTGATCGGCGCCCGCCCCGAGCTGTCGGTGAGCCAGGCCCGTGCCGGGGGCTTCGACGAAGCCCTGCAAGGTTTTGACGGCGAAGTGCGCCGCTGCCAGGGCGAAGCCTTCAGCCGCGAGTGCGGCCAACGCCTGATGCAACAGCTGATCGATGAACTGGGTGGCCTGCCGGATGCATTGGTGACCACTTCGTACGTGCTGCTGCAAGGCGTGTTCGACACGCTTCAGGCGCGCCCCGAGGACTCACGCCAGCTGCAGTTGGGCACCTTCGGCGACAACCAGTTGCTCGACTTCCTGCCGCTGCCGGTAAACGCCATGGCCCAGCAGCACGGCCTGATTGCCGCCACCGCGCTGGAGCTGGCCCTGGCCGCCATCGAGGACAAGCGCTACGAGCCCGGCGTGCACGCCATCGGTCGCACCTTCAAGCAGCGGATCGCCAAGGCCTGACCATGCGCCTGATCGACACCCACACCCACCTCGACTTCGCCGATTTCGACGCCGACCGCCCGCGCCTGCTGGCCAACGCGGCGGCGCGCGGGGTGGAGCGCATGGTGGTGCTGGGGGTGTACCAGGACAACTTCCAGCGAGTCTGGGACCTGGCCTGCGCCAACGAAGGCGTGTACGCGGCGCTGGGGCTGCACCCGATCTACCTCGAGCAGCACCTTCCTGAGCACCTGGCGCAGTTGCGCGACTGGCTCGAACGCCTGCGCGGCAATCCACGGCTGTGCGCGGTGGGTGAGTTCGGCCTGGACTTCTACCTGCCCGAACTGGACCCGACGCGCCAGCAGGCGTTGTTCGAGGCCCAACTGCAACTGGCCTGCGACTTCGAGCTGCCGGCGCTGCTGCATGTGCGCCGCAGCCATGCCCAGGTGATCGCCACGCTCAAGCGCTACAAGCCGGCGCGGGCAGGGATCATCCATGCCTTTGCTGGCAGCTACGAAGAGGCGCGGGAGTACATCAAGCTCGGCTTCAAGCTGGGACTCGGCGGCGCCGGCACCTGGCCCCAGGCATTGCGCCTGCGCAAGACCCTGCCGCGGCTGCCGCTGGACAGCGTGGTGCTAGAGACCGACGCGCCGGACATGGCGCCGGCGATGTTCCCGGGGCAGCGCAACAGCCCGGAGCACCTACCCGAGATTGCCGGGGCGCTGGCCGAAGTCATGGGGATCGAGACAGCGCTGCTGGCAGAAGCCAGCAGTCGCAATGCCTGCGAGGTGTTTGGCTGGCAGTCCGACACAGGATCCGCGTCGGCCTTGATCACACCCTGAACGCCCCGATCAGCCGCTTGAGCTCCACCACCTGCGCCGACAATGCGCGGCTCGCATCCTCGGTCTGACAAGCGCCTTCGGTGGTGTCCTGCGCCGCACGGTTGATCGCCACGATGTTCTGGTCGATGTCGTGGGCCACGGCGGTCTGCTGCTCGACGGCGGCGGCGATCTGCTGGTTCTGCTCGACGATCCCGCCGACCGCGCCAAGGATATTGCCCAGCGCCTGCTGCACCTGGCGCGCTTCGTCCACGGTGCCGGCGGCCATCTGGTGGCTGCTGCCCATCACCCGCACCGCCGCGCCCACGCCTTCGCGCAGGCGCTGGATCATCTGCGCGATCTCTTCGGTGGAGTCCTGGGTGCGCCTGGCCAGGGTGCGCACCTCGTCGGCGACCACGGCGAACCCCCTGCCCTGCTCGCCGGCGCGGGCCGCTTCAATGGCGGCGTTAAGGGCCAGGAGGTTGGTCTGCTCGGCGATGCTGCGGATCACCTCTAATACCCGGCCGATGGCCTGGCTGTCGCCCGCCAGCTGGTTCACCGCCGCCACGCTCTGGTCGATCTCGCCGGCCAGGCGGGCGATGCTGCCCTGCTGGCTTTCCACCAGGTCGCGGCCCGAGGCGCTCTCATGGTTGACCCGCTGCGCGCCTTCGGCAGCCAGGGCCGCGCTGCGGGCGACCTCCAGCGCGGTGGCGCTCATCTGGTTCATGGCCGTGGCCACCTGCTCGATCTGCTCACGCTGGCCACTGACCGCCTGGTTGCTGCGGCTCGACACCGACAGCACCTGGCCGGCCTGTTCCTCGACCGTGGTCACGGTCTTGCCGACCTGTTCGATCAGCCCGCGAATGCGCCGCACGGTCTCGTTGAAACCACGCCCCAGTTCGCCCAGCTCGTCCCGGCTGCTGGCCTGGAAGCTGATGGTCATGTCGCCTGCGGCCACCTTGTCCATGGCGGTGCCCAGGTTGCCAAGGGTTTCCCGGGTGGAGACGTAGAAGCCGCTGTAGAGGTAGATGATCAACGCGAAGACGCTGGCCAAGGCCGCCACCAGCGCGGCCGTGCGCAGGCGGTGCTGGCCGAGGCGCTCTTCCAGTTGCCCGTGCAGATGGGCCAGCACGGCATCGTTCAAGCGGTAGGTCTGCGCCATCAGGTCGCTGGTCTGCTGGTAGAAACCGGCCCACGGCGCGTCCAGGCTCTCGGCCACCACCACCTGGTCCTCGAACAGGGTCGCCGCCTGCTTGACGGTGGCCTGGCTGGCCTGGGCGCTGCTGGCGAGCGCGAGCTTGAGCCCGGCATCGGTTGCCAGGGCGTCATCCAGGCGAATGGCGTAATCGGCGGACAAGCGCTCCAGGCGCTGCAGCAGGTCTTCGAAACGCGCGCTGCCCGAGGAGTCCATGAAGCCACGGCCCAGGGCCACCGCGCCCATTGCCCGGCCCTCACCGATGGCCTGGGTCACCTGGGCGGTGGCATTGCCAAGCAGCTCGCTCAACTGACGCACCGAGGCCTGGCTGTCCTGGCTGAGGCCCGACTGGCTGGCCACCAGCTTGCCCAGCACTTGGGCCTGGGCCAGCAACTTGTCGAACAGCGCCGCCTTGTTCTGCAGCGAACTTTCGTCACGGGCACTGGCGAAGGCCTCGGCCAGCTCGGCACGCTTGGCCTCGAACGCAGGGTCGCTGCCCTTGAGTCCATCGAGCCGGGCCTGGACCTTGTCCTGCAGCGCCGCGATGCGGCTTTCCACATCGCCGGCCTGGCCCGACTGGCCCAGCACGGCATTGATCTGCAGCAGGTTGCCGAGGGTCTCCAGATCGCCGCGCAACGTCAGGCTCTCGGACAACGGCGCCAGCCCCTGCAATTCGCCACGGGTGGCCTGGAGCTGGTTGTAGGCGTCGCGTACCAGATAAAAGCTGGTGACCAGCATGGGCAGGAAGAACAGAACGCTGATCAGGCTGAACTTCATGCCGAAGCTCAGCCGGTTCATCAGTGCGATGGCCGGATAGAGCAGACGCTTCACAGGTCACCTCCTTGAATTCTTGTTGTTCTGCGGGGTAGCACTAGGCCATCTAGGGCCAGTGGCTTTGTATAGCGCAGATTGGAATCAAGGTTTGTAACTTATGGTTAAGCGATCGAACTCAGTAGCGAACGGTTCAGACCAGCACGGTCCACAGGGCGAAGCAGGCATACCACAGCACCGCGCAGCGCAGCAGCAGATCCCACAGGCTGTCCAGCCGCTCCAGGCTTCGCTGGCGGTCCTCTTCCTCGGGGATATCGTCGGCCACCCGGCCAACCTTGGCCACCAGGTGCCCGGCGCTGACGTGCCAGTCGAGCAGTTCGTGCAGCATCACGCGGGTCACCGCGACGAAGTTGCCGACCAGGGCGAAGCTCACCGTCATCACCCGTACCGGCAGCCAGTCCATGGCGTGGCGCAGTTGCCCGGCCAAGCTCTGCAAGGCCGGCTGGCGGCTGTTGTCCATGGTCAGCGCCAGCAGGCGGTAGGCCAGCGCCGCCGCCGGACCGAGCAGGAAGTACCAGAAGATCACCGCGAAGAAGCTTTGGTAGGCCTGCCACAGCAGGTGGCCCTGAACCCGCTTGATCAAGCTCTGGGCATCGTCGGCGGCCAGCCCCAGGTCGCGCTCGGCCACATGCAGCGCGGCCTGTTCGTCACCCCGGCGCCAGGCGTCGCGAAACGGCCCCAGCGCCGCCTTCACATCGCCGCGCCCCAGGCTGTAGACCAACACCAGCAAATGCACCGGCAGCGCCAGCAAGCCGTAGGCCACCGGCTCCAGCACATGCAAAAGCAGCACGAGCAGCGCCACCGGCGCCAGGATCAGGATGCTCAGCGTCCACCACGGGTGGACCTTGCCGCTGCGCTCCAGGCGCACCAGCTCGCCCAGGTAGAAGCCGTCGCGCTGCAACCGCTGGCGCAGGGCCGAGAACTTCTCGACCCACAGCGCCAGCACCAACACCAGAAAACTCATGCCTTGTCCTCGTTGCGTTGCAGCGCGGCCCGGTAGCGCGGCCAGTCGAAGGCCGGGCCCGGGTCGGTCTTGCGCTGTGGGGCGATATCGTTGTGGCCACAGATGCGCTGGGCGTCGATCACCGGCCAAGCCGCGCGGATCTCGCGGGTCAGCCGCTCCAGGGTGGCGTACTGGGCATCGGTGTAGGGCAACTCGTCAGTGCCCTCCAGCTCGATGCCGATGGAAAAATCGTTGCAGCCCTCGCGCTCGCCGAAGCGCGACACGCCGGCATGCCAGGCACGGTCGAGCAACGAGACGAACTGGGTCACCGCGCCATCGCGCTCGACGAACAGGTGCGCCGAGACGGTCAGGTGGTTGATGGTCGCGAAATACGGGTGCTCGTCCGGGTCCAGGCGGTTCTGGAAGAACTGTTGCACCTTGCCGGTGCCGAAACAGGCCGGAGGCAGGCTGATGTTGTGGATGACCAGCAGCGCAATGGCCTCACCTTCGGGGCGGGCGTTGAAGTTCGGCGAGGGGCAGTGGCTGACGCCGGTGAACCAGCCGGTCGCGCGGTCCAATTGCATGGTGCAGATCCTGAAATGACGCCCGAGACAGATGGTCAGTATGCCGTGGGCGGCCAGTGCTTGCATGTAAATGATTGTGCAGGAAGCTTCAGCTTTGTTGCGCCTGCTGCCCACGCAATTGCTCCAGCACCGCCTCCAGCGCCCGCTCGAACAGCAGGCCATCGTCCAGCAGGCGTACCTCGCCACGACGCAGGGCCATGGCCAGGCCCATGCGGTTCCATTCGCGCACCTTCATGCCGGTGCGGTTGCTGAAGACCAGCCGGTCGTTGCTGTCGATACGTGCCACCAGCTTGCAGCGCAGCGGCTCGTCGTCGTCCATCACCTCGACCCAGGTGCCGACCTGCAACCGCTGTACCTGATGAACGGCAGGGTCATGCTCGTCGAGCGGCAGGCCAGTGTCCAACTCGGACTCATCGCTGACGACCAGCACGATATCGTCCTCCACCCACACTTCGTCCAGCGCGGCATCCGCCTCCGGCGTGCCGCCACAGGCGCGCTGGTGCAGCTTCTCCAGTTGCAGGAAAAAATCACGGGTGGCGGCGGAGTCCAGCGCCACCCCCGCCAGACCGTCGCGCAGCGCCTTGAGCAGGCCCGGCACCTGCTCCAGCAGGCGCTGCGGCTCACGGTACGGGGCAATGCTGACCAGCAGGTCGTCGACCGTCGCCAGGGCCTCGGCCCAGGCTGGCGAAGCCTCACCCTGCTTCAGCCATGCCAGCAGCAGCACCTGGCTCCAGGATTGCACCAGCATCTGCACCACCACCTGCGGCAGCACCCGGCCATGCAGGCGGTCGTTCAACTCCTGCTGCACACGCTGGCGGGCCAGCAGTGTACGGGCACGGCCCTCCTCGGCGTCACGGGTGCGCTGCTCGAGCAGTTCGTTGCGCCGACGTTCATCCTGGCTGAAAGCGAGAAACTCATCGAGCAGCTCGTCGAACAGGGCGCAATCGTCGGAAAAGTCATTGAGCAGGCGCTGCACGATACGTTCGACGCGCAGGTGCAGGCTGTCGCGCAGCCCCTCGGCCTCGGTCTCCCAGCCAATGGCCGCGGCGGCGATTTCGTTGAGCAGGCGGCGCGCCGGGTGGCTGCCACGGCTGAACATGCCCTTGTCGATCAGCGCCACCTTGAGCACCGGGATATGCAGGCGCACGATCAACGCGCGCAGGCTGGCCGGCAGGTTGTGGTCACCCTGGATGAAGGCGAACAGCAGGTCGACCAGGTTGATCGTGTCTTCGTCGTCGGTGGCAATGCGCCGCCGCGTGCCGCTGCGCACGCTGACCCGCAACAGCAGTTGCTCCAGCTGCTGGCCGAGGTTGAAGTCATCCGGCTCGCCAGGGGCTGGCACATAGTGCTGCAAGTGGGTGAGCAGGCGCAGCAGGTCGCCGGTACTGGTCGGCTGGGCCGCACCGGCCGCCTGCAAACGCGGCGTGACCCGCCCACGCACCGGCGCCAGCAGCGCCTGCACCGAGGCGAAGAACGCCTGGCCGGCGGAGTCGGGCAGGCCGCCCGGCATGACGCTGGCCGTCACGCGCCTGGCAATGCCGCGCCGGTCCTCGGCACGGCGCCGTGGCGCGGGCAGCAGCTCCGGCAGCACGCCGGCACTGGCGAGCAACTGGCTGGCCTCGCCGTAGAGCAGGTCGAGGTCGCGCAGCACATAACGCTCGTAGAGCTTGAGCAGCACCATCTTGACGTTGGCGCCAACCCCCAGGTTGCGCCCGGCATCCAGAAAGTAACCGCAGAGGTTGCCTGGGCCGAGTGGGTTGTGCGCGGTTTCCAGCGGCAGTTCCAGCAACGTGGTGAAGCGCAGGTTCAGTTGATCGAGCAGAAACCCGTCACGCGACAGCACCCGATCGACCATGGCCTGCACGGCCACGGTGCGCTCCAGCGCCGACCTGTCCTGGGTCTGTGACCTGACCAGGGCCTCGAGCCCACCGCCCTGGCCGATACGGGCAAAGGCGTCGTAGAAGGTGTCGAGGAACCCGCGCTCGATGCTCTTGCGCTTCAGGCGCAGGTCACGCATGGCTTCGAAGTACAGGTTCTGGTCGAGGCGGCCACTGGCCTTGTCGGCCATTTCAAAAAGGGTGTCGTCGGCATTGTCGAACAGCGCCTGCAAGCCCTGGCGCAATTGCAGCGCGGCCTTGTCGCGCACCTGCAGGAGCAGGACTGGAAGGCATGGCGAGGGCGCGCGCGCACCCCGGTCGATGGCAGCCGCCAAGGGCACCACCTTGCCTTCATCATGCATCCCGGACTCCTTGCTGGATGTTGCGTTGTTCGACTGGAAGAGAAATCGTCAAAGCTATGACGCCAATTACAAGGCGCTATTATCGGTGAAAATTCTGACAGCTGCTAGCACGCCTTTCGCACGCCTCAACGGACAATGCATTTGCACAATTGCTCAAACCGCCTGACCAAAGGTCATCGGCACGGCAGCTGTACACGCCGCCCCCCTGCCCTATAATCGCCGGCACCTAGCTTGTGGAGCCGACCATGCCGAACCTACGCCTCGCCGACCTGACCGCCGAAATCGAAGCCAACGTGCGCCGCGCGCTGCTCGAGGACATCGGCAGCGGCGACATCACCGCCCAGCTGATCCCGGCAGAGCGCCTGGCCAAGGCGACCATCATCACCCGCGAGGACTGCGTGGTCGCAGGCACCGCCTGGGTCGATGCGGTGTTCCGCCAGCTCGACCCGCGGGTGGCGGTGCACTGGCAGGTGGCCGATGGCGAGCGCGCCACCGCCAACCAGGCGCTGTTCCACCTCGAAGGCCCGGCACGCTCGCTGCTCAGTGGTGAACGCTCGGCCTTGAACTTCCTGCAACTGCTCTCGGGGGTGGCAACCCGCGCACGCTTCCTGGCCGACCTGGTCGAGGGCACCCAGGTGCGCCTGCTCGATACCCGCAAGACTCTGCCCGGCCTGCGCCTGGCGCAGAAGTACGCGGTTACCTGCGGCGGCTGCCACAACCACCGCATCGGCCTGTACGACGCGTTCCTGATCAAGGAAAACCACATCGCCGCCAGTGGCGGCGTGGCCGAGGCCGTGGCGGCGGCGCACCGCATTGCCCCAGGCAAGCCGGTGGAGATCGAGGTGGAAAGCCTGGACGAGCTGCGCCAGGCGCTGGCGGCGGGCGCCGATATCGTCATGCTCGACGAACTGAGCCTGGATGAAATGCGCGAAGCGGTACGCATCACCGCGGGCAAGGCCAAGCTCGAGGCCAGTGGCGGGGTCAACGAAACCACCCTGCGGGTGATCGCCGACACCGGTGTGGACTACATCTCGATCGGTGCGATGACCAAGGATGTGAAGGCGGTGGACCTGTCGATGCGACTGAGCCTCTGAGGTTTTCGCAAGGCATGAAAAACCGCCCAGATGGCCTAACGCCAGTCAGTTAAGACTGACTGGCGTTAACCCGAGGCCTCCCTTTTTTACTGGCCGCGTCCTAGACTGTTGCCTTCTTCATTCGACAAGCTGGACACCATGGTTCGCCTACTTTTCTGGATCGCCCTGATCGCCGCCGCGTTCTGGCTGTGGCGCAAGTTCAAAACCAGTCAGCAATCACCTGCCGAACCACGCCTGCAGGACCCGCTGCAGATGGTGCGCTGCGCCCATTGCGGCGTGCACCTGCCCAATGACCGGGCGTTGCAGCTGGGCAAGGAGTGGTATTGCAGCCAGCAGCATCTGGAGCAGGGGCCGGGGCAACAGCGCTGAGTTGCGTTGTGAGAGCGGGCTTGCCCCGCTCCCACGCCCGATCGTCATCACTGTTGTGTCTCAGCCCAGACGCCCTTCAGGCGCATACGGCGCCGGATCAATGATCGGCCCACGCCCCAGCAACAGGTCGCTGAACAGCTGGCAAGACGCCGGCGCCAGCACCAGCCCATTGCGGTAATGGCCGCAATTCAGCCACAACCCCTCATGCCCCGGCACCGCGCCAATGTAAGGGATGCCTTCCGGCGACCCAGGGCGCAGGCCCGCCCAGTGCCCCACCACCTCGGCATCCGCCAGCGCCGGCAGCAGTTCCACCGCCGAAGCCTTCAGACTCTCAAGCGCATCACCGGTCGGGGTCTTGTCGTAGCCGGCATGCTCCAGGGTGCTGCCGACCAGGATATGCCCGTCGCGGCGCGGGATCGCGTAGCGACCCTTGGCCAGGACCATGCTCGGCAGGAAGTCCTCGGCGCACTTGAACAGGATCATCTGCCCTTTCACCGGCTCCACCGGCAGGCTCAGGCCCAATGTCTGCAGCAGATCGCCGCTCCAGGCACCGGCACTGAGCACCACCTCATCGGCGGCCAGCACGCCCTGCTCGGTACGCACCCCGGCGACACGCCCGCCTTCATGGACGAAACCGCTGATCTGGCAATGCTCGCGCAGGGTCACGTTGGGCAGCGCCAGCAGCGCGGCCTTGAGCGACTTCACCAGGCGCGGGTTGCGTACGTTGGCCACGCCCGCCATGTAGATGGCATGGCGGTAGCCTGGCCCGAGCACCGGCACCGCGTCGTAGGCAGCCGAGATATCCACGGCGCTGAGCGGCCGCTGCTCACGGGCCGCCCAGGCCAGGGCCTCGGCTTCGTCGTCCAGGTCCAGCCAGTACAACCCGGTGGTGTGCACCTCTGGGTCGATGCCGGTGCTGGCGAACAGACGCTCGCCCAGCTGTGGATAGAAATCCTGCGACCAATGCGCCAGCGCCGTTACCGCCGGGCTATAGCGCCAGGGGTACAACGGCGAGACGATGCCGCCACCGGCCCAGGACGACTCACGCCCTACCTCGCCCTGGTCGCACACCACCACCCGGTCGACATCCGCCGCCAGGTTCAACGCCGTCAGCAGGCCGATGACGCCACCGCCGACAATCACTACTTGCTTGCTCATCGTTCGATCCAACACCTGAAGTAATTCCACGGTGCGCGGGCACCTTTTGATCTTCAGCTTCCCCAGCACGCCTGCTCGTCTGCGCTGCCGCCCGGATTGTCACGCACGCCAGCGTGATCGAGGCGAAAGTCGCCACAGAGGTCGTCGGCCATGAACGTCTCCGTCACACGGCGCGCAAGCAGTGTGAAAGCGTCTTCGTCGCGCTGTACCTGCAGGCGGTAGTAGCGGCTGCCAGCCGGCAATACCGTGACAAGCTGCTCGCTGTCGGCATAGCCGCCGACGTACGCGCGATGCTGTTCCAGGCGCAACGCCGCGTCCTGCAGCAGCCCGACCACCTCGCTGCGCGCGGCACGGCGTAGCTGGTCGCTGTAACTGGGGTAGGCAATGGCTGCCAGCATGCCGATCAGCGCCACGACAATCAATAATTCGATCAGACCAAGACCCCGCTGCATGTCAGCCCTCCTCCAGGCGCTGACGCCAGCTGATGCGCCCGATATTGCCCTGCCCGTCCACGGCATACACCGCTTCGAGGAATTGCCGGCCGCGCACCAGGCGGCTCAGCGCCGTGATCCGCACGAGGTCGACCCGCTCGTCCGGCGGCAGGCCGACGGCACGGCGTGTCTGCCCCAGGTGCTGGAGCAGGACATAGCCACTGTCGGTGGTTCGCCACGGCGCGGCAGGCGATGCGGTCGGCAGGTCAGGCGGCAGGCAGTCAAGGCACAGCGCAGGCAAGCCGCCTTGCAGCAACGCGGCCCCTTCCACCAGGCTGGCTTCGGCCTGTTCGAAAGCCTGCGCCCTGCGCCATTGTTCGCCGACCTGCCGCGCCTGCAGCAAGGCTTCGCGCATGCCCAGCGCGGTCAGCAGGCCAAGCAGCAGGCTGAGGCTCAGGGCCAGCAACAGCACCACGCCACGCTGGCGGCTCATGCGTCATCCCCAGGATTGCGCACGGCCACGCTCAGGGCATGGCGCTGCTCCAGCCGATGTTCGCGGTCCTGCATGAGCAACTCGATATCGACGCGACCGTCGCCCTGGCGCACCCGCAGGGCCCGGACATTGTCGACCAGGCTGGCGTGCTGGGCGTTGCTGGTGAACAACAGGCTGCCATTGCGCACGCGGTAGGTAACCCGGCGCACCGGCAAGGCCAGCAGGGCATCGCCAGGCACATGCTGGCCACGCAGGACCTGCGCCCAACTGCGACAGTCGGTGAGCACGGTCCAGTCCGGCGCGCCGAGCAATCCCGGCAGCTCGGCGCCTACCAGCGTGAGGCTGTCAGCGTTGGCCTCGATCGGCCTGGCGAACGCCAGTGCAGCCTGCGGATCGGCGAAGTCCGCCGCTTCCAGGCGCAGGCAGCCGAACATGCCTGCCATGCGGATGTCCTCGGCCAGGCGCTGCAGGACCAGGCGCGCATCGTCCTGCAGCCTCGCCGCCGCGCCTTGCAGCCGCCAGGCCTGATAGGCCCGGCCGAACAAATGGCTCGCCGCCACCAGTAACAACGCCCCCAGGGCCACGGCCAGTAACACCTCTACCAGCCCGGCGCCTGCTTGCCGGCGTTTCATGGCAGCACCCTGCCCTGCAACTGCAAGGCCGGGCGCCCCTCAGCCTGGGCCGGCCAGCTCACCTGCAGCTCCAGCATGCCGGCGTGGCGCCTGATTCGCCCTTGCGCCGAGGTGCCGAGCACTTGGGTGACCCGTGAGCGCCAGGCATTTTCCTCCCCCGCTTCGAGCGTGCCGCTGGCCCTCACCCGCTCGAGCATGCCCCGGGCCAGCTGCAACGCCTGACCGTCACGCCGGGCGCTCTCGGCCGCCTGCATGCCGCGCACCTGCAAGGCCGCTGCGGCGAACACCCCAAGCGCCAACACCGTCATCGCCAGCAGCACCTCCAGCAACGTCATCCCGCGTTCCTTCGCCCACATCGTCACCCTCCTGGGATCTTTCCTCGCCGTCTACCCGAACCGGCTGACTGGCGCCTCGCGCGGCCAGGCCGGAAGCTACAGCGAAGCACTTCCAGGGAGGAATGCACGGTGAGGCAACAAGGCGTAACACTGCTACAAATGATGTGCGCACTGACGATTGGCAGCCTGCTGACACACCTGGGGATAACGGCCTACGCCAAGCTCGACGAAACCCTGCAACTGGCCGCCGCAGCCCGGGAGCTGGCGCAGGCACTGCGCGCTGCGCGCAACCAGGCCGCGCTGCATCAGCTGGCGCTGACAGTTCATCCTTTGGAAGGTGACTGGGGCAAGGGCTGGCTTGTGTCGCGGGAGCACGACGGCCAGCTGTTGCGCGAACATCGCCTGGCCAGGCCGGTGAAGGTGGTGGCCAGTTCCACGCGGGAGGTACGCTTCAGCAAGCGTGGCGCACCGATAGGGGAAGGCTTTGTCGGCATCACGCTGGACATCTGCCAGCGCAGCGGGCCTGGCAGTCAGCATCAGGTGGTGCTGAGCCCCAGTGGCCGGGTCAGCCTACGCAGCGACGAAGGCCGCCGCTGTGCAGGTGACTGAGTCAGATCAGCGAGCGAACCCGCAGTTCCTTGGGCATCGAGAAGGTGATGTTCTCTTCGCGGCCATCGAGCTCTTCGGCACCGGTGGCGCCCCAGGCCTTGAGCTGCTCGATCACGCCTCGCACCAACACCTCGGGCGCCGAGGCACCGGCGGTGATACCGATGCGCTCGGCACCGTCGAACCAGCTGCGTTGCAGGTCCTCGGCACCGTCGATCAGGTAGGCCGGCGTGCTCATGCGCTCGGCCAACTCGCGCAGGCGGTTGGAGTTGGAGCTGTTGGGGCTGCCGACCACCAGTACCACGTCACACTCGTCGGCCAGTTGCTTGACGGCGTCCTGGCGGTTTTGCGTGGCGTAGCAGATGTCGTCCTTGCGCGGGCCGCCGATGTTAGGGAAGCGCGCGCGCAGGGCGTCGATCACCCGGCTGGTGTCGTCCATCGACAGGGTGGTCTGGGTGACGAAGGCCAGGTGGTCAGGGTCGTTCACCTGCAACTGGGCAACATCGTCCTCGTCTTCGACAAGGTAGATAGCGCCGCCGTTGCTGGCGTCGTACTGGCCCATGGTGCCTTCGACTTCCGGGTGCCCTTCGTGGCCGATGAGAATGGTCTCACGGCCATCACGGCTGTACTTGGCCACCTCGATATGCACCTTGGTCACCAGCGGGCAGGTGGCGTCGAACACTTTCAGGCCACGGCCGGCGGCTTCCTGGCGCACGGCCTGGGAGACACCATGGGCGCTGAAAATGACGATGACGTCGTCCGGCACCTGGTCCAGCTCTTCGACGAACACCGCGCCACGGTTGCGCAGGTCTTCGACCACGAACTTGTTGTGCACCACTTCGTGGCGCACGTAGATCGGCGGGCCGAAGACTTCCAGGGCGCGGTTGACGATCTCGATCGCCCGGTCGACCCCGGCGCAGAAACCGCGCGGGTTGGCGAGTTTGATTTGCATGCTCGGCTCCAGGCTCACACAGCCTTCACGTCGAGGATCTGCACCTCGAAGTTCAGGGTCTTGCCAGCCAGTGGATGGTTGAAATCGATGGTCACCTGGTTGTCGTCGAACGCTTTGACCACACCCGGCAGCTCGGTGTTGGCGGCATCGTTGAAGATCACCAGCAGCCCTTCGGAAAGCTCCATGCCTTCGAACTGCGAGCGCGGCATCACCTGCACGTTCTGCGGGTTGTGCTGGCCGAAGGCGTTCTCCGGGGCGATGCTCAGCTTGCGCTGGTCACCGGCCTTGAAGCCGAACAGGGCGTTCTCGAAACCCGGCAACAGGTTGCCGTCGCCGACCTTGAACGTGGCCGGGGCCTTGTCAAAGGTGCTGTCGACGGTGTCGCCGTTTTCCAGGTGCAGCGCGAAGTGCAGGGTGACTTCGGTGTTCTGGCCGATACGGGTCTCAGTCATGGACGGCTTCCTCGGACTTCTTGCTCTTGAACATATCCAGCGCCAGCATCACCGCGCCCACGGTAATGGCGCTGTCGGCCAGGTTGAAGGCCGGGAAGTAATGGCGGTTCTGCCAGTGCACCAGGATGAAGTCGACCACATGGCCAAGCACCACGCGGTCGTACAGGTTGCCCAATGCACCGCCCAGCACCAGCGCCAGGGCCACGGCCAGCCAGGTCTCGTTGCGCCCCAGGCGCTTGAGCCAAACCACCAGCACGGCGCTGACCACCACGGCGATCAGCGCGAACAGCCAGCGCTGCCAGCCGGAGCTGTCGGCCAGGAAGCTGAACGCCGCGCCGGTGTTATAGGCCAGGGTCCAGCTGAAGTAGTCGGGGATGACCACGATCTGCTGGTACAGGCTCAGCGCGCCCTCGAAGTAGACCTTGGTGGCCTGGTCGAGGACCAGCACCACCAGGCTCAGCCAGAGCCAGGCAAGGCGCCCGAAGCGCCCCGCGGAAGCGTTAGGCATAGTGGCGCACCTCACCGGAACCGCTCAGGTTGTCGACGCAACGGGCGCAGATTTCCGGATGCTCCGGGTGGCTGCCCACATCGGCGCGGAAGTGCCAGCAACGACCGCACTTGGCATGGCCGGACTTGACCACTTTCAGCTTGAGGCCTTCGACTTCGGTTGTCACGGCATCGGCCGGCGCCTGGACGAACGACACCACGCTGGCCGCCGAGGTGATCAGGACGAAGCGCAGCTCGTCGCCGAGCTTGTTCAGGTCGGCAGTCAGGCCCTCTTCGGCGAACAGGGTGACCTCGGCCTGCAGGTTGCCGCCGATGACCTTGGCGGTACGCTGGTTCTCCAGCTCCTTGTTGACCGCGGCCTTGACTGCCATCACGCGGTCCCAGTAGGCGCGGTCCAGCTCGGCGTCGGCCGGCAGCTCCGTCAGGCCCTGGTACCAGGTGTTAAGCATCACCGACTCGTTGCGCTCGCCCGGCAGGTACTGCCAGATCTCGTCGGCGGTGAACGCCAGGATCGGCGCGATCCAGCGCACCAGCGCCTCGCTGATGTGGTACAGCGCGGTCTGGCAGGAGCGGCGGGCGACACTGTTGGCGCCGGTGGTGTACTGGCGGTCCTTGATGATGTCGAGGTAGAAGCCACCGAGCTCCTGCACGCAGAAGTTGTGGATCTTCGAGTAGACGTTCCAGAACCGGTACTCGCCGTAGTGCTCTTCCAGCTCGCGCTGCAGCAGCAGGGTGCGGTCGACCGCCCAACGGTCCAGGGCCAGCATGTCCTCGGCCGGCAGCAGGTCGCGGGCCGGGTCGAAGCCGGACAGGTTGGAGAGCAGGAAGCGCGCGGTGTTGCGGATGCGGCGGTAGGCGTCGGCGCTGCGCTGCAGGATCTGCTCGGAAACGGCCATCTCACCGGAGTAGTCGGTGGCGGACACCCACAGGCGCAGGATGTCGGCACCCAGGGTGTTGTTGACCTTTTCCGGCTCGATGGTGTTGCCCAGCGACTTGGACATCTTGCGGCCGTTCTCGTCCACGGTGAAGCCGTGGGTCAGCAGCTCGCGGTATGGCGCGTGGTTGTCGATGGCGCAGCCGGTCAGCAAGGAAGAGTGGAACCAGCCGCGGTGCTGGTCGGAGCCTTCCAGGTACAGGTCCGCGCGCGGGCCGGTGGCGTGACCGATATCGTGGGAGCCGCGCAGCACGTGCCAGTGGGTGGTACCGGAGTCGAACCAGACATCGAGGGTGTCAGTGATCTTGTCGTACTGGCCGGCCTCGTCACCGAGCAGCTCGGCGGCATCCAGCTTGAACCAGGCCTCGATGCCTTGCTGTTCGACGCGCTTGGCCACTTCCTCCATCAGCTCGACGGTACGCGGGTGCAGCTCACCGGTCTGCTTGTCCAGGAAGAACGGGATCGGCACGCCCCAGTTGCGCTGACGCGAGATGCACCAGTCCGGGCGGTTGGCGATCATCGAGTGCAGGCGCGCCTGGCCCCAGGCCGGAACGAACTTGGTCTCTTCGATGGCCTTGAGCGAGCGCTCGCGCAGGTTGTCGCCGCTGGTGGGCTGCTTGTCCATGCCGACGAACCACTGCGCGGTGGCGCGGTAGATCAGCGGGGTCTTGTGGCGCCAGCAGTGCATGTAGCTGTGGCTGATGGTCTCGGTGTGCATCAGCGCGCCGACTTCGCTGAGCTTGTCGACGATGGCCGGGTTGGCCTTCCAGATGAACTGGCCGCCGAAGAACGGCAGCGACTCGACGTACACGCCGTTGCTCTGCACCGGGGTGAGGATGTCGTCGTTGACCATGCCGTAGCGCTTGCAGGTGAGGAAGTCGTCTTCACCGTAGGCGGGCGAGGAATGCACCACGCCGGTACCGGCGCCCAGCTCGACGTATTCGGCCAGGTAGATCGGCGACAGGCGATCATAGAACGGGTGACGGAAGTTGATCAGCTCGAGGGCCGAACCCGGGGCGGTGGCGATGACCGAACCTTCCAGCGCATAGCGCTTCAGGCACGACTCGACCAGCTCCTCGGCCAGCACCAGCAGGCGCTCGCCGGTATCGACCAGGGCGTAGGTGAAGTCCGGGTGGATGTTCAGCGCCTGGTTGGCCGGGATGGTCCACGGGGTGGTGGTCCAGATCACGATGGCGGCGGGCTTGGCCAGCGCAGCCAGGCCGAAGGCAGCGGCCAGCTTGGCCTCGTCGGCGACCGGGAAGGCGACGTCGATGGTCTGGGATTTCTTGTCGGCGTACTCGACTTCGGCTTCGGCCAGGGCCGAACCGCAATCGAAGCACCAGTTAACCGGCTTCAGGCCCTTGAACACGAAGCCTTGCTTGACCATCTCGGCCAGGGCGCGGATCTCGCCGGCCTCGTTGGCGAAGTTCATGGTCTTGTACGGGTTGTCCCAGTCACCCAGCACACCCAGGCGGATGAACTCGGTCTTCTGCCCCTCGATCTGCTCGGCGGCGTACTCGCGGCACAGCTCGCGGGTGCGGTCGGCGGTCAGGTGCTTGCCGTGGGTGACCTCGACCTTGTGCTCGATCGGCAGGCCGTGGCAGTCCCAGCCCGGTACGTACGGGGCGTCGAAGCCCGACAGGGTCTTCGAACGGACAATCATGTCCTTGAGAATCTTGTTCAGCGCATGACCGATATGGATCTTGCCGTTGGCATAGGGCGGGCCGTCGTGCAAGACGAACTTCGGACGATCCTTGCCAATTTCGCGCAGCTTCTGGTACAGGCCAATGCTGTCCCAGCGCTGCAGGATCTGCGGTTCGCGCTGAGGCAGGCCGGCCTTCATGGGGAAGGCGGTGTCCGGAAGGTTAAGCGTGGCTTTGTAGTCGGTCATTTCAGGCTCTTCGTTAGCGGTTGAGCGTGCCAGTGGGCACGTGCGGCGGCGATGTCCGCGTCGATCGCCGACTTCAGCGCCTCCAGGGAGGCGAAACGCTGCTCTTCACGCAGCTTGTGGTGGAATTCCACCGTCAGGCGCCGGCCATAGAGGTCACCGGCGTAGTCCAGGAGATGAATCTCCAGGTGAGGACGCCCGTCACCGGCGACGGTGGGGCGTACTCCGATATTGCCGACACCCGGCCACTGCTGGCCGTCGATCTCGATGCTGGCCAGGTAGACCCCGGACAGCGGCACGCGACGGCGCTTGAGCTGGATGTTGGCGGTAGGTGTGCCGAGCTGGCGGGCCAGCTTCTGGCCATGCAGCACGCGGCCGGTAATGCGGTACGGGCGGCCCAGCAGGTGTTCGGCCAGCTCGAAGTTGCCCTCGGCCAGGGCCTTGCGCACTTCGGTGCTGCTGACCCGCAGGCCATCCTGGATGACGGTGTTGGCCGCCTCGACACTGAAGCCATGGCGTTTGCCGGCTTCGGTGAGGAAGGCGAAATCACCGGCGCGGTCGCAGCCGAAGCGGAAGTCGTCGCCCACTTCGAGGTGGCGCACGCCCAGGCCATCGACCAGCACCGCCTTGACGAACTGTTCGGCACTGAGTTGGCTCAGGCGCTGGTTGAACGACAGGCACAGCACCCGGTCGATGCCCTCGCCGGCCAGCAGCTCGACCTTGTCGCGCAGGCGCGCCAGGCGGGCCGGAGCGGTATCCGGGGCGAAATATTCGCGAGGCTGTGGCTCGAAGATCACCACGCAGGTGGGCAGGCCGAGTTCCTGGCCACGTTCGCGCAGGCGTGCGAGGATCGCCTGGTGGCCGCGGTGGACCCCGTCGAAGTTGCCAATGGTGGCGACACAGCCCCGGTGCTCGGGGCGCAGGTTGTGAAGACCTCGAACCAGCTGCATAACGCGCTTCTTGCTCATAAAGTGGCCGATTATAACCACACCCGGGCGCTGGTGACAGGCAGCAGCGCCACCCTGGAGTGTGGAATGCGAAAAACCGACGCCTGACCCTTTTCGCGCCTCAGTGCAACGCCTTGCGGGCGAAGTGCCGTGGGCGGAAACCACACAGGTACAGGCAACCGAAATAGGTCACCACGCCGGCGATGATCAGGGCACCCAGGCGCACGAAGCGCTCGAGCATGTTGCCCTGCTCCCAGGCCGGCATGTAGTGCATACCCAGCAACAGCACACCTGACATCAACGCCACCGCCAGCACCAGCTTGAGCAGGAACATCGTCCAACCCGGTTGCGGCTGGAACAGTTGCTGGCTGCGCAGCTTCCAGTACAGCAGGCCGGCGTTCAGGCAAGCGCCCAGGCTGATCGCCAGGGCCAGCCCGGCATGGGCCAGCGGGCCGACCAGGGCCAGGTTGAGCAACTGCGTGCACACCAGGGTGAACACTGCGATCTTCACCGGCGTGCGGATATTCTGCTGCGCATAGAAGCCAGGTGCCAGCACCTTGACCAGGATGATCGCCATCAGCCCCACCGAATACGCGACCAGCGCGCGCTGGGTCATCGCCGCGTCGAAGGCGCTGAACTTGCCGTACTGGAACAGCGCCACGGTCAGCGGCTCGGCGAGGATACCCAGGGCCAGGGTGCAGGGCAGCACCAGCAGGAAGCACAGGCGCAGGCCCCAGTCTAGGATCCGCGAATACTCCTCACGGTCCTGGTTGGCGTAGGTCTTGGCCAGGGTTGGCAGCAGGATGGTGCCCAGGGCCACGCCGAGCACGCCGGAGGGCAGCTCCATGAGGCGGTCGGCGTAGTACATCCACGATACCGAGCCGGCCACCAGGAAGGAGGCGAAGATAGTGTTGATGATCAGCGAGATCTGGCTCACCGATACCCCGAGGATCGCCGGCAGCATCTGCTTGAGCACGCGCCACACGCCGGTGTCGCGCAGGTTCAGGCGCGGCAGCACGAGCATGCCGATCTTCTTCAACGCTGGCAGCTGGTACAGCAGTTGCGCCAGGCCACCGGCCAGCACGCCCCAGGCCAGAGCCATGATCGGCGGGTCGAAGTAGGGCGTGAGCAGCACGGCGAAGGCAATCATCGCCACGTTGAGCAGCGTGGGGGTGAACGCCGGCACGCTGAAGCGATTCCAGGTGTTGAGGATCGCGCCGACCAGCGACGACAGCGAGATCAGCAATATATAAGGAAAGGTCACCCGCAACAGCGAAGTGGTCAGCTCGTACTTCTCCGCGCTGTCGACGAAGCCCGGTGCCGTGGCCCAGACCACCCAGGGCGCGGCGAGGATGCCGATGGCGGTGACCAGCGCCAGGATCAGGGTCAGCAGGCCACTGACGTAGGCGACGAAGGTACGGGTGGCCTCCTCGCCCTGCTGGGTCTTGTACTCGGCGAGGATCGGCACGAAGGCCTGGGAGAACGCGCCTTCGGCGAAGATCCGCCGTAGCAGGTTGGGCAGCTTGAAGGCGATGAAAAAGGCGTCGGTGGCGATGCCGGCACCGAACACCCGCGCCAGGATGGTATCGCGCACGAAACCAAGCACCCGGGAAATCATGGTGATGGAGCTGACCGCGGCCAGGGATTTGAGCAGGTTCATCGAAAAGTTTCACGCCAGGGGCAGAGGACGCTGCAGACAGCGTCCGAATGTGCGATACTCCCGCGCCTTCGCAGGGGAGCCAAAAATTCCCGAGTTTACAGGTCGTGCGACAGAAAGGAATATTTCCCTCCTGTTGGCTCACCACTCGGCGGAACCTTGCAGGTGGCCTTGACATCCGATCGACTCATCGGCATGATTCGCGGCCTATTTTGTTTGCTATTTACCTAAAGTCTTTCGAGGAGCTCGACGGTGGCCAACTCACCTTCCGCCAAGAAACGTGCAAAACAGGCTGAGAAGCGTCGCAGCCACAACGCCAGCCTGCGTTCCATGGTCCGTACCTACATCAAGAATGTAGTCAAGGCCATCGACGCAAAAGACGCCGAAAAAGCGCAAGCCGCTTACGTTCTGGCTGTACCTGTAATCGACCGTATGGCCGACAAGGGTATCATCCACAAGAACAAAGCTGCTCGCCACAAAGGCCGTCTGAATGGCCACATCAAGGCACTGAAAGAAGCTGCAGCTGCCTAAGCGACGTTCTTGTCGAAAAAACCGACCCTAGGGTCGGTTTTTTTATGCCTGTGATTCGAGCCTGACAGCAGTTCCTGGCTTTGTATTGCGGGCATCCACCCGCATTGGGGCCAGCACAAGTAACGTGGGAGCGGCGCTGCGCCGCCCCCACAATCACTATGTCACTTGCCGATCTGGATCTTCGGCGCCCACTGCATCCACTCATCCTCCGGCTTGTCGAACAGCGCGAAGGTCTGTTGCGGGCGCGCCGGGTTGCCCATCTGCTCACCATCGGGCGTGGCGAATGCAATCCCACCCTCGATCAAGGTCTCCACCGACTCGGTACGCACCGTGGCGCCCTTGAACAGACCCCAGTCGAAGCCGAACCCGCTGCTGTTCCAGAAGCGGCTACCGCCGCGCACCAGCCCGGCGTAGCGAGGCTCGATAAGGATGTGGATAAGTACCCGGTCGGCGGTCTGGCCCAGCTCGAAGCCGGTGACCTTGCCCACTGCGATCTCCCGGTAGGTGACCGGCACGCCCGGCTTGATCGAGCCACGACGCGCCGCGCTCAAGGTCAGCGGCAGGCCGACCTCCTCGCCTTTCACCTCGGGGGCATCGCTCAGGGCGATGAAGTCTCGCTGCGGCCCCTTATCCTTGAGCGCCGGCAGCACCTCCAGGTACTGACCGCCGATCAGCGTGTCGAGGTTCTGGGTACGCACCAACCCCAAGGCAGGCTTGACCACCCAGAACTGCGTACCGGTACGGGCGATACGCTCGGCCGCCTGGGTAATCCGCGCACGGAGCAGGACCGCCTGCAGGTCGCCAGTCAGGTCGACGCTCTCGACGCTGCCCACGTCCAGCCCGCGGAAGCGGATCGGCGTGCCCGACTTCAGGCCATCGGCGCGGTCCACGCGAATGGTGATCAGGGTACCGGCCCGGTTGGCCGCGTCCTGGCTTTCATGCAGGCGGAAACGCGGGATGCGACGCTTGAGCGGCACATCCGGCTTCGGCGTGTCGAAGGCGATACCACCGGCCATGAGCGTCTGCAGCGACTCGCTCTTGACCTGGATACCCGACAGGCCACCGGTCAGAGTGATGCCACTGGCATTCCAGAAGCGCGTGGAACCGTTGACCAGGTTGGCGTATTCCTTCTCGATGTGCACGCCGATCAGGATGCGCTTGCTGTTGCGGGCGAACTGGTAGCTCTGCACGCTGCCCACGCGCACCTGGCGGTACATCACCGGACTGCCCACTTCCAGCGAGCCCAGGGTGTCGGCGAACAACACCATGTGCAGGCCGGGCGCCTTCAGGTCCAGTGGTGGCGCCTTCGGGCGCGCCTCGAACTCGCGCAGGGGCTTGGCACCCGGCTCGCCCGGGCGCACCGCAATGTAATTACCCTTCACCAATGCCTCGAGGCCGGTGATACCGGCAAGCGAGATCGACGGCTTGACCACCCAGAACTGCGTGCCTTCGACCAGGTAGTCCTCGGCCAGTGGGTCCAGGGTCAGCTCGGCCGTTGCGCTGGTAAGGTCACCTTCGACCTTGAGATCCTTGAGCGTGCCCACCTGGATGCCCTTGTACAGCACCGGCGTACGGCCCTTCTGCAAGCCTTCGAAGTCACTGAGCTTGACCTTGACGCGGATGCCGGCCTGGGCCGCGTCGAAGTCCTCGTACAAGCGGAACGGCAGGCTCGGATCGGTGGGCGGGCTGTCCTTGCGGTTCTCCGGCGTTGCAAAGGCGATGCCCCCGGCCACGATGCTCGACAGCGATTCAGTGCGCACCTTCACGCCGGACAGGTCGGCATCGATGCTGACCCCGCTGGCGTTCCAGAAACGGGTGTGCTTGCGCACCAGGCTGGCGTAGGCTGGCGCGATGAACACCTTGATCTCCACCGTGCCCTGATCCTCGGACAGGCGATAGCTCTTCACCCGGCCGACCTGGATCTGCTTGTAGAAGATCGGGCTGTCGCGGTTGAGCGAGCCCAGTCGTTCGGCCTTGAGCGTCAGGTGCAAGCCAGGCTCGGCATCGGACAGTGGCGGTGCTTCCTTGAGCGCGGTAAAGCGCTTGGTCGGCTCACCTTCCCCGGGATCGACGGCGATGTAGTTACCCGAAACCAGCGTTTCCAGGCCCGAGATACCTGCCAGGCTGACGCTCGGCTTGACCAGCCAGAAGCGCGTGCCCTTGGTCAGGTGCGGGCCTGCTTCCTTGCGCATCTCGATGGTGGCGACGACGCCACGGTTGTCCCCTTTGTCATCCAGCACCAGGGCGACCACCTTGCCCACCGACATGCCTTTGTAGATGACCTCGGTCTTGTTCGCGACGATGCCCTCGCCACTCTCGAAGCGCACCTGTATCTCGATGCCGGCATCCTTGTAGGCTTGCCAAGCCAGCCAGCCACCGATCGCCAAGGCAATCAGCGGCAGGATCCAGATGGCCGACCAGTTCGAAGCTGGGCGGGTTTTAGCCGTAGGCAAGTCACTCATGGTCGTCATCCGACTCCGTGTTGTCCCAGATCAGTCGGGGATCGAAAGTTAAAGCGGCGAGCATCGTCAGGATCACCACGGAGGCGAAGGCGACGGCGCCCAGGTTGGCTTCGACACTGGCGATGCGGCCGAAATTCACCACGGCCACAAGAATGGCGATGACGAAGATGTCCAGCATCGACCAGCGGCCGATGAACTCGATGAAGCGGTACATCAGGATGCGCTGCCGCGCCGACAGCGGCTGGTGACGTTGCACCGAATAGAGCAGCAGGGCGATACCCACCAGCTTGAAGGTGGGCACCAGGATGCTGGCGATGAACACCACTGCGGCGATCGGCAACATGCCGTGCTTCATCAGGGTGATGACGCCAGACATGATGGTGTCCGGGCTGCCCTGCCCCAAGGCGCTGACGGTCATGATCGGCAGCACGTTGGCCGGGATATAGAGGATCATCGACGTGATCAGCAGCGCCCAGGTGCGCACGATGCTGTTGGGCCGCCGAGCGTGCACCACCGCCCCGCAGCGGGTGCAGGTCTGCGAGGTGCTGCCAGGCTCATGGCGGTTCAGCTCATGGCATTCATTGCAGACCAGGATGCCTGCATCAATCGCCCGCATGGACGTCCTCCCCCGACAAGGCCACCCAGATCTGGTGCGGCGACATGACCACCTCGAGCCAGACCTGCACCAGCAGCAGGCTGATGAAGCAGAACAGGCCCAGGCCGATGCTCAGCTCGGCCAGGTCGACCAGCTTGACGATGGCCACCAGCACGCCCATGAAGTAGACCTCGAGCATCCCCCACTCACGCAGGTGGTGGTAGATACGATAGATCAGCAGGCCATAGCTGCGGCCGAAGTCGAGACGGATGCTCAGCAACACCGCCAGCTGGCACAGCAGCTTGAGCAGGGGAATGGCCATGCTGCACAGGAACACGACCACGGCGATGCCGCGCATCCCTGAATTGTACAGGCCGAGCACGCCGCTCCAGACCGTGTCGTCGGAAGTCTGGCCGAGCAGGTGCAACTGCATGATCGGCAGGAAGTTGGCCGGCACGTACAGCAGCAGGGCCGTCAGCACCAGGGCGAGGCTGCGGTTGACCAGGTTGTGGCGGTGGGCATACAGCTCGTAGCCACAACGTGGGCATTGCGCCTTTTCGTCAGTCTGCAGCGAGACTTTGCGCATCAGCAGGTCGCACTCGTGGCAGGCCACCAGTTCATCCAGCGGCAGCTGCGCGAGCGCTTCGGGTTCGACAGGGTTAGGCATAAAGGGGTTCTGAATGGATGCGTCGGCTCTATTCTAGTGTTCCGACTCGAATTGTGGGAGATGGCCAGTATGAGGAACTGTATCGGTGTTCGAGTCACATTTTCCGTGAGCACGGCACATGACCGGCAAGCCAGCCCTACAGCTTTTTCCAGGCACAAAGACAAAACCCCTACCTGCTCGCGCAGATAGGGGTTTTGCGAAATGAA
>NZ_JBMDJQ010000036.1:0-53895 GCF_057809275.1 Pseudomonas sp. FG36 | reverse complement strand
TCGCAATGGAAGACGGTCTGCGTTTCGCCATCCGTGAAGGCGGTCGTACCGTCGGCGCCGGCGTCGTAGCAAAAATCATCGAGTAATCACTCGACCGATTGAAAAAGCCCCCGCTCAGCGGGGGCTTTTTTTATTGGGTTGACACTAAATTGGGGCGTCTATAGAATCACGCCTCCTTTTAGCGGGCGTAGTGCGTCCGTTGGGAACAGCCTGGAGTCTGAAATCCAATGCAAAATCAGCAAATCCGTATCAGGTTGAAGGCTTTCGACCATCGCCTGATCGACCAATCCACCCAGGAAATCGTGGAAACCGCGAAACGTACTGGTGCACAAGTGCGTGGTCCAATTCCACTGCCTACCCGCAAAGAGCGTTTCACCGTTCTGGTCTCCCCGCACGTCAACAAAGACGCGCGTGACCAGTACGAGATTCGCACTCATAAGCGTGTTCTGGACATCGTCCAGCCAACGGATAAAACCGTTGACGCGCTGATGAAGCTCGATCTGGCGGCCGGCGTGGAAGTACAGATCAGCCTCGGCTAAGACTTCGGTCTGGTCGTGTAACGCTCTGAAATGGGCGGCCATAGCGGGTGAAAGCCCCGTACACTCATGAGGTTTACAACATGACTATTGGTGTAGTCGGTCGGAAAGCGGGCATGACCCGTATTTTCACCGAAGAAGGTGTCTCCATTCCGGTCACGGTCATCGAGATCGAGCCGAATCGCGTCACCCAGTTCAAAACCGAAGAAACTGATGGCTACCGTGCAGTGCAAGTCACTGTCGGCGAGCGTCGTGCTTCGCGTGTGACCGCCGCTCAGGCAGGCCACTTTGCCAAGGCCAACGTTGCCGCTGGTCGCGGTGTCTGGGAGTTCCGTCTTGAAGAAGGCGATTTCCAGGCTGGCGATCTGATCAAAGCTGAACTCTTCACTGCAGGCCAGCTGGTAGACGTAACCGGTCAGTCCAAAGGTAAAGGCTTCGCCGGTACCATCAAGCGCTGGAACTTCCGTGGTCAAGATAACACCCACGGTAACTCCGTATCGCACCGTGTCCCTGGCTCCATCGGCCAGTGCCAGACTCCTGGTCGTGTATTCAAGGGCAAGAAAATGTCCGGTCACATGGGCGCTGAGCGCGTGACTGTGCAGTCCCTGGAAGTAGTACGCGTAGACGCTGAACGCAACCTGCTGCTGATCAAGGGTGCCGTTCCAGGCGCTACTGGCGGCGACGTGGTTGTGCGTCCAGCTGTCAAGGCTCGCGGGTAAGGGGAAACTGACATGCAACTTAATGTAAATGACGCTCAGGCGATCGAAGTTTCCGAACTGACTTTCGGTGGCGAATTCAACGAGACGCTGGTACACCAAGCAGTCGTGGCCTACATGGCCGGCGGCCGTCAGGGCACCAAGCAGCAGAAGACCCGTTCTGACGTGGCCGGTGGCGGTAAGCGCCCATGGCGTCAGAAAGGTACTGGCCGTGCTCGTGCCGGTACTACCCGTGGCCCGATCTGGCGTGGCGGTGGTGTAACCTTCGCAGCTCGTCCTCAAGATCACTCGCAAAAGCTCAACAAGAAGATGTATCGCGCAGCCCTGCGCTCCATCCTCGCCGAGCTGGTGCGTAGCGACCGTCTGGTCGTGGTTCAGGACTTCGCTGTTGAAGCACCGAAAACCAAAGATCTGCTGAACAAGCTGAACGGCATGGGTCTGAGCGACGTACTGATCGTTTCGGATGCTGTTGATCAGAACCTGTACCTGGCTGCTCGTAACCTGCCGCACGTCGACGTACGTGACGTTCAAGGTTCCGACCCGGTCAGTCTGATCGCATACGAGAAAGTGTTGATCACTGTCTCGGCCGTGAAGAAATTCGAGGAGCTGCTGGGATGAACCAGGAACGCGTATTCAAAGTCCTCCTTGGCCCGCACGTTTCCGAGAAGGCTACCGTTCTGGCTGAGAAAAAAGGCCAGTTCGTATTCAAGGTTGCTACCGATGCAACCAAGCTGGAAATCAAGAAAGCTGTCGAAGGCCTGTTCAACGTAAAAGTTGAAAACGTGTCGACCGTTAACGTTCTGGGTAAAACCAAGCGTACCGCACGTGGTCTGGGCAAGCGTAATGACTGGAAGAAGGCGATCGTCTCCCTTCAGCCAGGCCAAGATCTCGATTTCAGCAGCAGTGCTGAGTAAGGAAGGGGTGCATCATGGCAATCGTTAAATGCAAACCGACTTCCCCTGGCCGCCGTTTCG
Source organism: Pseudomonas sp. FG36 (assembly GCF_057809275.1). Lineage (NCBI taxonomy): Bacteria > Pseudomonadati > Pseudomonadota > Gammaproteobacteria > Pseudomonadales > Pseudomonadaceae > Pseudomonas > Pseudomonas sp. FG36. The sequence continues at coordinate 51,669 of NZ_JBMDJQ010000036.1, read as the reverse complement.
TGGTCAAGGTGGTCAACAAGGAGCTGCACAAAGGCGCTCCTCACGCACCGCTGATCGAGAAGAAATCGAAGTCTGGTGGTCGTAACAACAATGGCCGCATCACCACGCGTCACGTGGGTGGTGGTCATAAGCAGCACTACCGTCTGGTCGACTTCCGTCGCAACGACAAAGATGGCATCCCAGCCACTGTCGAGCGTATCGAATACGATCCAAACCGTACTGCTCACATCGCCCTGCTGTGCTACGCAGACGGCGAGCGTCGCTACATCATCGCCCCTAAAGGCGTGAGTGCTGGCGACCAGCTGATCGCAGGTGCCCTGGCCCCAATCAAGGCCGGTAACTCCCTGCAACTGCGCAACATTCCAGTAGGTAGCACCATTCACGGCATCGAACTGAAGCCGGGTAAAGGTGCTCAGATCGCTCGTTCCGCTGGTGCCTCGGCTCAGCTGATCGCTCGCGAAGGTGTCTACGTGACCCTGCGTCTGCGCTCTGGTGAAATGCGTAAAGTCCTGGCTGAGTGCCGTGCGACCCTGGGCGAAGTCTCGAACTCCGAGCACAGCCTGCGTTCGCTGGGTAAAGCTGGTGCCAAACGCTGGCGCGGCGTTCGCCCAACCGTTCGTGGTGTTGCCATGAACCCGGTTGACCACCCGCATGGTGGTGGTGAAGGTCGTACCTCCGGTGGTCGTCATCCGGTATCGCCATGGGGCTTCCCAACCAAGGGTGCTAAAACCCGTGGTAATAAGCGTACCGACAACATGATCGTCCGTCGTCGCAAGTAACTAGAGGGATACGACAGTGCCACGTTCTCTGAAAAAAGGTCCTTTTATCGATCTTCACCTGCTGAAGAAGGTCGAAGTGGCGGTGGAGAAGAACGATCGCAAGCCAGTTAAAACCTGGTCGCGCCGTTCGATGATCCTGCCACAAATGGTCGGTCTGACCATCGCGGTACACAACGGTCGCCAACACGTCCCAGTTCTCGTGAACGAAGACATGGTCGGCCACAAACTGGGCGAGTTCGCCGGTACCCGCACCTACCGCGGGCACGTGGCTGACAAGAAAGCCAAGCGTTAAGGGGTAAGGAAATGGAAGTAGCCGCTAAGTTGTCGGGCGCTCGCATCTCCGCCCAGAAAGCCCGCTTGGTCGCCGACCAGATCCGCGGGAAGAAGGTGGGCGAAGCGCTCAACCTGTTGGCCTTCAGCAGCAAAAAAGCCGCTGAAATCATGAAGAAAGTCCTCGAGTCGGCCGTTGCCAACGCCGAACACAACGAAGGCGCAGACGTTGATGACCTGAAGGTCTCCACCGTCTTCGTCAACGAAGGGCGTTCGCTGAAGCGCATCATGCCACGTGCCAAAGGCCGTGCTGATCGCATCGTCAAGCGGTCTTGCCATATCACTGTCAAGGTTGCGGACAAGTAACGGAGTCGATCAGATGGGTCAGAAAGTACATCCCACTGGCATTCGCCTGGGAATCGTCAAGGAGCACACCTCCGTCTGGTACGCAGACGGCGCGACTTACGCAGATTACCTGCTGAAGGATCTGCAAACTCGCGAGTACCTCCAAGACAAACTAAAAAGCGCGTCCGTTAGCCGTATCGATATTCATCGCCCGGCTCAAACTGCACGCATCACCATCCACACCGCTCGTCCCGGTATCGTTATCGGCAAGAAAGGTGAAGATGTTGAGAAGCTGCGTCAGGACCTGACCAAGCAGATGGGTGTGCCTGTGCACATCAACATCGAAGAGATCCGCAAGCCGGAACTCGACGCTATGCTGGTTGCTCAGAGCGTAGCCCAGCAGCTGGAACGCCGCGTAATGTTCCGTCGCGCCATGAAGCGCGCCGTGCAGAACGCCATGCGTATTGGTGCTAAGGGCATCAAGATCCAGGTGAGCGGTCGTCTCGGCGGCGCCGAGATCGCACGTACCGAGTGGTATCGCGAAGGTCGTGTGCCCCTGCACACCCTGCGTGCCGATATCGACTACAACACCTACGAAGCTCACACCACCTACGGTGTGATCGGTGTGAAGGTTTGGATCTTCAAAGGCGAAGTTATTGGTGGTCGCCAGGAAGAGCTGAAGCCGCAAGCACCAGCGCCTCGTAAAAAAGCTGCTAAGTAAGGGGTACGCCAAATGTTGCAACCAAAGCGTACAAAATTCCGCAAGCAGATGACCGGCCACAACCGTGGTCTGGCACTGCGCGGTAGCAAGGTCAGCTTCGGCGAGTTCGCTCTGAAAGCTGTCGCCCGCGGTCGTCTCACCGCTCGCCAGATCGAGTCGGCACGTCGTGCCCTGACCCGTCACGTTAAGCGTGGCGGCAAGATCTGGATCCGTGTGTTCCCGGACAAGCCGGTTACCAAGAAGCCTCTCGAAGTGCGGATGGGTAAAGGTAAGGGTTCCGTGGAATACTGGGTTGCCCAGATTCAGCCAGGCAAAGTCCTGTACGAGATCGAGGGTGTTTCTGAAGAGCTGGCGCGCGAAGCTTTCGCCCTGGCCGCTGCAAAGCTGCCTCTCGCCACCTCCTTTGTTAAGCGGACGGTGATGTGATGAAAGCGAATGAACTTCGTGAAAAATCCGCACAGCAACTGAATGAGCAACTGCTCGGCTTGCTGCGCGACCAGTTCAATCTGCGCATGCAGAAAGCAACTGGCCAGTTGGGGCAGTCGCACCTGCTCTCGCAAGTTAAGCGTGACATCGCTCGCGTGAAAACTGTGCTCAACCAGCAGGCAGGTAAGTGATCATGGCTGAAGCTGAAAAAACCGTCCGTACGCTGACTGGCCGTGTCGTCAGCGACAAAATGGACAAGACCATCACCGTTCTGATCGAGCGTCGCGTAAAGCACCCGATCTACGGTAAATACGTTAAGCGTTCGACTAAGCTGCACGCGCACGACGAAGCCAACCAGTGCAAGATCGGCGACAAGGTTTCCATCCGTGAAACCCGTCCGCTGGCCAAGACCAAGTCCTGGGCACTGGTTGAAGTCCTCGAACGCGCTGTTGAAGTCTAAGGGCTAGGGGTCGGAGAAATTTTATGATTCAGACTCAATCCATGCTCGATGTGGCCGATAACAGCGGCGCTCGTCGCGTCATGTGCATCAAGGTGCTCGGCGGTTCCCACCGTCGTTACGCCGGTATCGGTGACATCATCAAAGTTACCGTCAAGGAAGCAATTCCTCGCGGTAAGGTCAAAAAAGGCCAGGTGATGACCGCTGTTGTCGTCCGTACCCGTCACGGTGTACGTCGCGCTGACGGTTCCATCATTCGTTTCGACGGCAACGCTGCTGTTCTGCTGAACACCAAGCAAGAGCCGATCGGTACTCGCATCTTCGGGCCAGTGACCCGTGAACTTCGTACCGAGAAGTTCATGAAGATCGTTTCGCTCGCCCCTGAAGTGCTCTAAGGAGATCCGACATGCAAAAGATTCGTCGTGACGACGAGATCATCGTGATCGCCGGCAAAGACAAGGGTAAGCGCGGTAAGGTGCTGAAGGTTCTGGCTGATGACCGTCTGGTCATCGGTGGTGTGAACCTGGTCAAGCGTCATACCAAGCCTAACCCGATGGCGGGCGTTCAGGGCGGTATCGTCGAAAAAGAAGCGCCACTGCACGCTTCCAACGTTGCCATCTTCAACAGCGAAACCAACAAGGCTGACCGCGTTGGCTTCAAAGTAGAAGAAGGCAAGAAAATTCGTGTCTTCAAGTCGACCCAAAAAGCGGTTGATGCTTGAACACTGCTAGGTAGAAGACCATGGCACGACTGAAAGAGATTTACCGGAACGAAATCGCTCCCAAGCTTAAGGAAGAACTTAAGCTGTCGAACGTGATGGAAGTTCCGCGCGTTACCAAAATCACCCTGAACATGGGTCTGGGCGAAGCGATCGGCGACAAGAAAGTCATCGAGCACGCTGTTGCTGACCTGGAAAAGATCACCGGTCAAAAGCCGGTCGTGACTTTCGCTCGTAAATCCATCGCGGGCTTCAAAGTCCGTGAAGGCTGGCCGATCGGCGTCAAGGTGACCCTGCGTAGCGACAAGATGTACGAATTCCTGGACCGCCTGCTGGCGATCTCCCTGCCTCGGGTTCGCGACTTCCGCGGCCTGAATGCCAAGTCCTTCGATGGTCGTGGCAACTACAGCATGGGCGTGAAAGAGCAGATCATCTTCCCGGAAATCGACTACGACAAGATCGATGCTCTGCGCGGTTTGGACATCACCCTGACCACCACTGCTCGTTCGGACGACGAAGGCCGCGCTCTGCTGCGTGCTTTCAAGTTCCCGTTCCGCAACTGATTGGAGTAGGAAAATGGCCAAGAAGAGCATGAAAAACCGCGAGCTGAAGCGTCAGCTCACGGTAGCCAAGTACGCCAAAAAGCGTGCCGAGCTGAAAGCGACCATCGTCAACCTGAACGCCTCTCCTGAAGAGCGTTTCGCTGCCGTTGTCGCCCTGCAGAAGCAACCACGTGACGCCAGCGCTTCGCGCATGCGTAACCGTTGCCGCATCACCGGTCGTCCGCACGGCGTGTATCGCAAGTTCGGCCTCGGCCGTAACAAGCTGCGCGAAGCCGCCATGCGTGGTGACGTGCCAGGTCTGGTCAAGGCCAGCTGGTAATCCCGGTTGGCGTGACCACCGGTGGAAGGGGAGTGATCTTCCGACCGCCGGTGACCTCGCATTGAAACAAGCCCCTATATGGGGCTTGTTTCGTTTCTGCCTTGTGTCTAGAATGACCGGCTCACCTGAGCCCGGGTTTTTTGCCCTGCCTGCTCGGGTGGTTGTGATAGCCGCAAGGCTAATAATTCTTGTATCAGGAGCATCTAGCCCATGAGTATGCAGGACCCGTTAGCGGACATGCTAACTCGCATCCGTAATGCCCAGATGGCTGAAAAGTCTGTCGTAAGCATGCCTTCTTCTACCCTGAAGGTCGCGGTTGCCAAAGTACTGAAAGACGAAGGTTACATCGCTGGCTACGAAGTCAACGGCGAAGCCAAGCCTTCCCTGTCGATCGAACTCAAGTACTTCGAAGGCCGTCCGGTCATCGAGGAACTGAAGCGTACCAGCCGTCCTGGCCTGCGCCAGTACAAGGCCGTCTCTGAGCTGCCGAAAGTACGTGGCGGCCTGGGCGTGTCTATCGTCTCCACCAACAAAGGTGTGATGACTGACCGCGCTGCGCGCGCTGCCGGTGTCGGCGGCGAAGTTCTGTGCACAGTGTTCTAAGGGGAGATAGGCATGTCTCGCGTCGCTAAGAACCCCGTTAAGCTGCCAGCAGGCGTCGAAGTCAAATTCGCCGGTCAGCAGCTTTCGGTAAAGGGTGCCAAGGGCACTCTCGAACTGAACGTTCACTCGTCTGTTGAAGTTACCGAAGAAGCTGGTGAGCTGCGTTTCGTCGCTCGCAACGGTGACCAGCAAGCTCGCGCCATGGCCGGTACCACCCGCGCCCTGGTGAACAACATGGTCCACGGCGTAAGCCAAGGCTTCGAGCGCAAGCTCCAGCTGGTCGGTGTTGGTTACAAAGCTCAGGCCAAAGGCACCGTCCTGAACCTGGCTCTGGGCTTCTCGCACCCAGTGGATTACGAACTGCCAGCCGGTATCACCGCTGAAACCCCAAGCCAGACCGACATCCTGATCAAGGGTATCGACAAGCAGCTGGTGGGTCAGGTGGCCGCTGAAGTCCGCGGTTTCCGTCCGCCAGAGCCTTACAAGGGCAAGGGTGTGCGTTACGCGGACGAAGTAGTCCGTCGTAAAGAAGCCAAGAAGAAGTAGGGCCTAGCAAATGACCGACAAAAAAGTTATTCGACTGCGTCGCGCTCGCAAAGCACGCCTGAAAATGCACGAGCTCGAAGCCGTGCGTCTGTGCGTGTTCCGCTCCTCGCAGCACATCTATGCCCAGGTCATTTCGGCCGACGGCAGCAAGGTTCTGGCAAGCGCCTCGACCTTGGACAAAGAACTGCGTGATGGCGCCACTGGCAACATCGACGCGGCCACTAAGGTTGGCAAGCTGGTAGCTGAGCGCGCGAAAGCCGCCGGTGTATCTCAAGTTGCCTTTGACCGTTCCGGCTTCAAGTACCATGGCCGCGTCAAGGCGCTGGCTGATGCTGCTCGTGAAGGCGGGCTGGAGTTCTAAGTTATGGCAAATAACGATCAAAAGCGCGACGAAGGCTACATCGAGAAGCTGGTTCAAGTTAACCGCGTAGCCAAAACCGTTAAAGGCGGCCGTATCTTCACCTTCACCGCGCTGACCGTGGTAGGTGATGGCAAGGGTCGTGTTGGCTTTGGCCGTGGCAAGTCGCGCGAAGTACCTGCCGCGATCCAGAAAGCCATGGAAGCTGCTCGTCGCAACATGATTCAGGTTGACCTGAAGGGCACCACCCTGCAGTACGCCACCAAGGCCGCCCACGGCGCCTCGAAGGTCTACATGCAGCCTGCCTCGGAAGGTACCGGTATCATCGCCGGCGGCGCAATGCGTGCCGTCCTGGAAGTTGCTGGTGTTCAGAACGTCCTGGCCAAGTGCTACGGTTCGACCAACCCGGTGAACGTGGTTCACGCCACCTTCAAGGGTCTGAAAGCCATGCAATCCCCTGAGTCCATTGCTGCCAAGCGCGGCAAGACTGTTGAGGAGATCCGCTGATCATGGCAACCGTCAAAGTTACGCTGATCAAGAGCGTCTCGGGCCGTATCCCTAACCACAAGCTGTGCGTGAAGGGTCTGGGTCTGCGTCGTATCGGTCACACTGTAGAAGTCCAGGATACTCCCGAGAACCGCGGGATGATCAACAAGGCTTACTACATGCTGAAGGTCGAGGGTTAATCGATGAAACTCAATGATCTGAGTCCAGCGCCGGGTTCCCGTCGCGAGAAGCACCGTCCGGGCCGTGGTATCGGTAGCGGTCTGGGCAAGACTGGTGGCCGTGGTCACAAAGGTCAGACTTCCCGTTCCGGTGGCTCCATTGCTCCAGGCTTCGAAGGCGGTCAACAGCCGCTGCACCGTCGCCTGCCGAAGTTCGGCTTCGTTTCCCTGAAAGCCATGGACCGCGCAGAAGTGCGTCTGTCCGAGCTGGCCAAGGTGGAAGGCGATCTGATCACCGTTCAGTCCCTGAAGGACGCCAACGTGATCGGCCAGCACGTACAGCGTGTGAAAATCATGCTGTCGGGCGAAGTCACTCGCGCAGTCACCCTCAAGGGTATCGCCGTCACCAAAGGTGCACGTGCGGCTATCGAAGCAGCTGGCGGCAAGTTCGAGGAATAAATGGCTAAGCAAGGTGCTCTCTCTTCGCTCGGTAAGGGCGGGATGTCGGAACTCTGGGCTCGTCTGCGTTTTCTGTTCATGGCGATCATCGTCTATCGGATTGGCGCGCACATCCCGGTACCAGGCATTAACCCGGACCGTCTCGCGGATCTGTTCCGGCAGAATGAGGGGACCATTCTTAGCTTGTTCAACATGTTTTCCGGCGGCGCGCTGGAGCGCATGAGCATCTTTGCACTGGGGATCATGCCGTACATCTCGGCATCGATCATCATGCAGCTCATGACCGCTGTCAGCCCGCAGCTGGAGCAGTTGAAGAAGGAAGGTGAAGCTGGCCGTCGCAAGATCAGCCAGTACACCCGCTACGGCACCGTTATCCTGGCGCTGGTTCAAGCCATTGGCATGTCCATTGGCCTGGCCAACCAGGGCGTGGCGTTTTCTGTTGGCCTCGGCTTCCATGTCGTCGCTGTCTCCACCTTCGTGGCGGGCGCGATGTTCATGATGTGGCTGGGCGAGCAGATCACCGAGCGCGGTGTGGGCAACGGTATCTCGATGTTGATTTTCGCAGGTATCGTTGCCGGTCTTCCGAGAGCAATCGGGCAGTCTTTCGAGTCTGCACGCACAGGCGATATCAACATCTTCGCCCTGGTCGCAATCGGTTTGCTGGCAGTAGCGATTATCGGCTTCGTGGTGTTCATCGAGCGTGGTCAGCGTCGTATCGCCGTTCACTACGCCAAGCGTCAGCAGGGCCGCAAGGTCTTCGCTGCGCAGACCAGCCACCTGCCGCTGAAAGTGAACATGGCGGGCGTAATCCCGGCCATTTTCGCGAGCAGCATCTTGCTGTTCCCGGCTTCGCTGGGTGCCTGGTTCGGTCAGTCTGAAGGTATGGGCTGGCTGCAGGACATCTCGCAGTCGATCGCTCCTGGTCAGCCGTTGAACATTCTGCTGTTTAGTGCAGGGATCATTTTCTTCTGCTTCTTCTACACAGCGTTGATGTTCAACCCGAAAGACGTAGCGGAAAACCTGAAGAAGTCCGGTGCCTTTATTCCGGGCATCCGTCCTGGTGAGCAGTCGGCGCGCTACATTGATGGCGTTCTGACCCGTTTGACCATGTTCGGTGCTCTTTACATGATGGCCGTGTGCCTTCTGCCCCAGTTCCTGGTGGTAGCAGCAAACGTGCCGTTCTACCTTGGCGGGACCTCGTTGCTGATTGTGGTAGTGGTTGTGATGGACTTCATGTCCCAAGTACAATCGCACCTCGTTTCGCACCAGTACGAATCCCTGATGAAGAAAGCCAACCTGAAAGGCTACGGCGGCAGCGGTCTGCTGCGCTGATTTAGCCCCTTAAGGTTCGAGGAGTCGGTAATGAAAGTTCGTGCATCGGTGAAAAAGCTGTGCCGCAACTGCAAGATCATTCGTCGCGAAGGTATCGTGCGCGTGATCTGCAGCGCGGAACCGCGTCACAAGCAGCGCCAAGGCTGAGTGTGATCCGCGCTTCAAACCCAGCAGCTAGTGTGCTGCTGGGTTGATTATTCGTTTCTACAGCGATATTATCTCGCGCCCTATTTCTTGGCTTCCGGGGCGTAGGTAGCTGTCAATTGGAGTCCCACTGAATGGCCCGTATTGCAGGCGTCAACATTCCAGATAACAAGCATACTGTTATCTCGCTGACCTACATCTATGGTGTCGGTCGCACAACTGCACAGAAAATCTGTGCGGATGCTGGTGTAAACCCAGCCGCTAAGATCAAGGATCTGAGCGACGAGCAAATCGAAACCCTGCGTGGCGAAGTCGCGAAGTTCACCACCGAAGGTGACCTGCGCCGTGACATCAACATGAAGATCAAGCGCTTGATGGACCTGGGTTGCTACCGCGGCCTGCGTCATCGTAAAGGTCTGCCGGTTCGCGGTCAGCGCACCAAGACCAACGCACGCACCCGTAAGGGCCCGCGTAAGCCGATCCGCAAGTAATCGCCCAGGAATATAGACATGGCAAAACCTGCTGCTCGTCCTCGTAAAAAAATCAAAAAGACAGTGGTTGATGGCATCGCCCACATCCATGCGTCTTTCAACAACACCATCGTGACCATCACCGACCGTCAGGGCAACGCACTGTCCTGGGCTACTTCCGGTGGTTCGGGTTTCCGTGGTTCGCGCAAATCCACCCCGTTCGCAGCACAGATCGCTGCTGAGCGTGCTGGTCAAGCTGCGCTGGAATACGGTCTGAAGAACCTCGACGTGAACGTCAAGGGTCCAGGTCCAGGTCGTGAGTCCGCCGTTCGTGCACTGAACAGCTGCGGCTACAAGATCGCCAGCATCACCGACGTGACGCCAATCCCGCATAACGGGTGCCGTCCGCCGAAGAAGCGTCGCGTGTAATCAGGAGACAGATAAATGGCACGTTACATTGGTCCAAAATGCAAACTGTCTCGCCGTGAAGGCACTGACCTGTTCCTGAAGAGCGGCGTTCGCGCTCTGGAATCGAAGTGCAACATCGAAGCAGCCCCAGGTATCCACGGCCAGCGCCGTGGCCGTCAGTCCGACTACGGTACCCAGCTGCGCGAGAAACAAAAAGTCCGTCGTATCTACGGTGTTCTGGAGCGTCAGTTCCGCGGTTACTACCAAGCTGCTGCCTCGAAAAAAGGCGCAACCGGTGAGAACCTGCTGCAACTGCTCGAGTGCCGTCTGGATAACGTCGTTTACCGTATGGGCTTCGGCTCGACTCGTTCCGAGTCCCGTCAGCTGGTTTCGCACAAAGCGATCAGCGTCAACGGTAAAACCGTAAACATTCCATCCTACCAAGTTCGTCCGGGTGACGTGGTCGCCGTTCGCGAGAAATCGCTGAACCAGCTGCGCATTGTTCAAGCCCTTGAACTGTGCGCCCAGCGTGGCCGCGTTGAGTGGGTAGACGTAGATTCCGCTAAGAAGTCGGGCGTTTTCAAGAACGTTCCTGCTCGCGGCGACCTGTCTGCCGACATCAACGAAAACCTGATTGTCGAGCTCTACTCCAAGTAAGGGCTAGAAAATAGGTGCATCCATGCAGATTTCGGTAAATGAGTTTCTGACACCCCGCCACATTGATGTGCAGGTTGTCAGTCCAACCCGCGCCAAGATCACGCTCGAGCCTCTCGAGCGTGGCTTCGGCCATACCCTGGGCAACGCGCTGCGCCGCATCCTGTTGTCCTCCATGCCTGGCTGTGCAGTAGTCGAGGCCGAGATCGATGGCGTACTCCACGAGTACTCCGCGATCGAAGGTGTACAGGAAGACGTCATTGAAATCCTGTTGAACCTGAAAGGCCTGGCTATCAAACTGCACGGTCGTGACGAAGTTACGCTGACCTTGTCGAAAAAGGGTTCGGGGGTGGTTACCGCTGCCGATATTCAGCTGGATCACGATGTCGAGATCGTCAACCCCGATCACGTAATCGCGAACCTGGCGTCCAACGGCGCCCTGAACATGAAGCTCACCGTAGCTCGTGGTCGCGGTTACGAGCCGGCCGACTCCCGTCAGACCGACGAAGACGAAAGCCGCAGCATTGGCCGTCTCCAGCTGGACGCCTCGTTCAGCCCGGTGCGTCGTATCGCCTACGTGGTCGAGAACGCCCGTGTTGAGCAGCGTACCAACCTGGACAAGCTGGTCATCGATCTGGAAACCAACGGTACCCTGGATCCTGAAGAGGCCATCCGTCGTGCCGCGACCATCCTGCAACAGCAGCTGGCCGCGTTCGTCGACCTCAAAGGTGACAGCGAGCCGGTTGTGGTCGAGCAGGAAGACGAGATCGATCCGATCCTGCTGCGCCCGGTTGACGACCTGGAACTGACCGTACGTTCGGCCAACTGCCTCAAGGCGGAGAACATCTACTACATCGGCGACCTGATTCAGCGTACCGAAGTAGAGCTGTTGAAGACTCCTAACCTGGGCAAGAAGTCCCTGACTGAAATCAAGGACGTCCTGGCCTCCCGTGGTCTGTCTCTCGGCATGCGCCTCGACAACTGGCCGCCTGCAAGCCTTAAGAAAGACGACAAGGCGACTGCCTGATCGTCGTAATCACCGAACGTTGTGTTTGGTAAGGAATGAATCATGCGTCATCGTAAAAGTGGACGTCACCTGAGCCGTACCAGCTCTCACCGCAAAGCTATGTTCCAGAACATGGCTGTGTCGCTGATCGAGCACGAGCTGATCAAAACCACCCTGCCGAAAGCCAAGGAACTGCGCCGCGTTGCCGAGCCGCTGATCACCCTGGCCAAGGAAGACAGCGTTGCCAACCGTCGTCTGGCCTTCGACCGTACCCGTTCGAAGTCCGCCGTTGGCAAACTGTTCAACGACCTGGGCAAGCGCTACGCCACCCGTCAGGGCGGCTACCTGCGTATCCTGAAGTGCGGTTTCCGCGCTGGCGACAACGCGCCTATGGCGTACGTCGAGCTGGTTGATCGTCCGGTCGGTGGTGCTGTAGAAGCTGCCGAGTAAGACGTTCTGTCTGCTACAAGAAACCGGGCCTAGGCCCGGTTTTTTGTTGTCTGGTGAATTGTTATTTTCTATTGATGTAAGTCATCTAATGAATTTGTTCTTGTAACTTCGCTCGACAATACTCTCCTCAAGCCGATTAGCCGGCAATTCAAGACCGATCAGGAGAGCCCATGAGCAAGATTCTCACTACCGCCAGCGGTGCACCCGTAGCCGACAACCAGAACTCCCGTTCCGCAGGCCCCCGTGGCCCACTGCTGCTCGACGACTTCCACCTGCTCGAGAAGCTTGCCCACTTCAACCGCGAGAACATCCCGGAGCGTCGCGTGCACGCCAAGGGCTCCGGCGCCTACGGTACCTTCACCGTCACTCGTGATATCACCGAGCTCACCAGTGCCAGGCTGTTCGAGGCTATCGGCAAGCAGACCGAGACGTTCCTGCGATTCTCCACCGTGGGTGGTGAGCGCGGCTCCGCGGACACCGAGCGAGACCCACGTGGTTTCGCGGTGAAGTTCTACACCGAGGAAGGTAACTGGGACATCGTCGGCAACAATACCCCGGTGTTTTTCATTCGTGATCCGCTGAAGTTCCCCGACTTCATCCACACCCAGAAGCGCCACCCGCAGACCAACCTGAAGAACGCGCAAATGATGTGGGACTTCTGGTCGCATTCGCCCGAGGCACTGCACCAGGTCACCATCCTGTTCTCCGATCGCGGCATTCCCGATGGCTACCGCCACATGCACGGCTTCGGCAGCCACACCTACAGCCTGATCAACGCCCAGGGCGAGCGGAGCTGGGTCAAATGGCACTTCAAGACCCAGCAAGGCATCAAGAACCTGGCGCCGGCCGATGCCGCCCGCCTGGCCGGGAGCGACCCGGACTACGCCCAGCGTGACCTGTTCGAAGCAATCGAGCGCGGCGATTTCCCGCGTTGGACCGTGTGCATCCAGGTGATGAGCGAGGCCGAGGCGGCCAGCCGCGACGAAAACCCGTTCGATGTGACCAAGACCTGGTCGCAGAAGGACTACCCGTTGATCGAAGTCGGTGTGCTGGAGCTCAACCGCAACCCGCTCAACTACTTCGCCGAAGTCGAGCAGGCGGCGTTCGGGCCCAGCAACATGGTCCCCGGGGTTGGCCTGTCGCCAGATCGCATGCTGCAGGGCCGTGTGTTCGCCTATGCCGATGCGCATCGCTACCGCGTAGGCACCAACCACCAGCAACTGCCGGTCAATGCGCCGCGCAGCCCGGTGAACAGCTATCAGCGCGACGGCTCCATGGCCGTCGGCGCATACGGCGGCGCTCCTAACTACGAGCCCAACAGCCATGCAAGCGCGCCGAAGCAATCGCCGCGGCATGCCGAGCCCGCACTGGCCCTGAACGGCTCGGCGGATCGTTACGATCACCGTGAGGACAACGATTACTACAGCCATGCCGGGGCGTTGTTCCGCCTGATGAGCGATGAGCAGCAGGCGCTGTTGATCAACAATATCGCCGGGACCATGGCCGGTGTCAGCGACGATGTCATTCAGCGTCAGCTGCAGTACTTCTTCAAGGCTGATCCGGCCTATGGAGAAGGGATCGCCAAGGCATTGGGTGTGAATCTCGGCTAAGTCGAAGTGATAAGAAGAACCGCCCTCATTTGGGCGGTTTTTCAATGAATATCACTACTGTTTAGCCGATTTTTTGCTTCTAATTGCGCGTTTTTCAGTGACCGCGAGCAAAACCTGGTTCACACTAGGCTCTATTGACGTATTCACACGGAGAAGCAGGGCGATGCAAGGTCACCCGGACGTAATCAACTATCTCGTCACGTTGCTGAAGGGCGAACTGGCAGCACGCGATCAGTACTTCATCCACTCGCGCATGTACGAAGACTGGGGCCTGACCAAGCTCTACGAGCGTATCAACCATGAGATGGAAGAAGAGACGCAGCACGCCGATGCCCTGATGCGCCGTATCCTCATGCTCGAAGGCACGCCGGACATGCGCGCCGACGACCTGGAAGTGGGCAGCACCGTACCGGAGATGATCGAGGCCGATCTCAAGCTCGAGTACAAGGTACGTGGCGCGCTGTGCAAGGGCATCGAGCTGTGCGAACTGCACAAGGACTACATCAGCCGTGACATCCTGCGCGCGCAGCTGGCCGACACCGAAGAAGATCACACCTACTGGCTGGAGAAGCAGCAGGGGCTGATCAAGGCCATCGGCCTGGAGAACTACCTGCAGTCGCAGATGTAAGTTATCCACAGCCCTACGAAAAAGCCCCTGGCACCGACGGTACCAGGGGCTTTTTCATGTCAGCGACTCCACTCAGGCCCGGTCACGTTCCAGCAGTGGCTTGAGGTAGTGGCCGGTGTACGACTGCTTCATCTTGCTGAGCTCCTCTGGGGTGCCACAGGCAATGATCTGGCCGCCCTTGGACCCGCCTTCCGGCCCCAGGTCCACCAGCCAGTCGGCGGTCTTGATCACATCCAGATTGTGCTCGATCACCACCACGGTGTTGCCGTGGTCACGCAGGCGGTGCAGTACATCCAGCAGTTGCTGGATATCGGCGAAGTGCAAGCCAGTGGTCGGCTCGTCGAGGATGTACAGGGTCTTGCCGGTGTCGCGCTTGGACAGCTCGCGGGACAGCTTGACCCGCTGCGCTTCGCCGCCCGACAGCGTGGTCGCCGATTGCCCCAGCTTGATGTACGACAGGCCCACATCCATCAGGGTCTGCAGCTTGCGCGCCAGGGCAGGCACTGCGTCGAAGAACTCGCGGGCATCCTCGATGGTCATTTCCAGCACCTCGTGGATGTTCTTGCCCTTGTACTTGATCTCCAGGGTCTCGCGGTTGTAACGCTTGCTCTTGCATACGTCGCACGGCACGTAGATGTCCGGCAGGAAGTGCATCTCCACCTTGATCAGGCCGTCGCCCTGGCAGGCCTCGCAGCGCCCACCCTTGACGTTGAACGAGAAACGCCCCGGGCCGTATCCGCGTGAGCGCGATTCCGGCACGCCGGCGAACAGCTCGCGGATCGGCGTGAAGATGCCGGTGTAGGTAGCCGGGTTCGACCGTGGCGTACGGCCGATCGGGCTCTGGTCGATATCGACCACCTTGTCCAGGTGCTGCAGGCCATCGACGCTGGCGTGCGGCGCCGCTTCCAGGCTGCTGGCCCCGTTGAGCGCAGTGGCGGCCAGGGGGAACAGGGTGTTGTTGATCAGCGTCGACTTGCCCGAGCCGGACACACCGGTCACGCAGGTCAGCAGGCCGATCGGCACTTCCAGGTCGACGTTCTGCAGGTTGTTGCCGCGCGCGCCCTTGAGCTTGAGCGACAGCTTCTTGTTGCGCGGGGTGCGCTTGGCCGGCACGACGATCTTCTTGCGCCCGGACAGGTATTTGCCGGTCAGCGAGTCGGGATGCGCCATCACCTCCTCGGGCGAGCCCTCGGCGACGATCTGCCCGCCATGCACGCCAGCGCCCGGGCCGATGTCCACCACGTAGTCGGCCAGGCGAATGGCGTCCTCGTCGTGCTCGACCACGATCACCGTGTTGCCGAGGTCGCGCAGGTGGTTGAGCGTCGCCAGCAAGCGGTCGTTATCGCGCTGGTGCAGGCCGATCGAGGGCTCGTCGAGGATGTACATCACGCCCACCAGGCCTGCACCGATCTGGCTGGCCAGGCGGATGCGCTGGGCCTCGCCGCCAGACAGGGTATCGGCGCTGCGGTCGAGGGTCAGGTAGTCGAGGCCTACGTTGACCAGGAACTGCAGGCGCTCGCAGATCTCCTTGAGGATCTTCGCCGCGATCTCGCCACGCCGACCGGTGAGGCTCAGCGCGCCGAAGTAATTGCTGGCTTCGCCGATCGGCAGGTTGGTCACTGCCGGCAGGGTCTTCTCGCCCACCCAGACATGGCGCGCTTCGCGGCGCAGGCGGGTGCCGCGGCAATCAGGGCAGGGCTGGGTGCCGAGGAACTTGGCCAGCTCTTCACGCACGGTGGCCGACTCGGTCTCGCGATAGCGACGCTCAAGGTTCGGCACGATGCCTTCGAACGGGTGCGAGCGCTTGACGATGTCGCCACGGTCGTTGAGGTACTTGAAGTCGACACTCTGCTTTCCGCTGCCTTGCAGGATGACCTTCTGGTGCTCGGCGGACAGCTCGCCGAACGGTTCCTCCAGGCTGAAGCCGTAATGCGCGGCCAGCGAGCCGAGCATCTGGAAGTAATAGACG
The DNA here is from genome assembly GCF_057809275.1 of Pseudomonas sp. FG36. Lineage (NCBI taxonomy): Bacteria > Pseudomonadati > Pseudomonadota > Gammaproteobacteria > Pseudomonadales > Pseudomonadaceae > Pseudomonas > Pseudomonas sp. FG36. The sequence continues at coordinate 35,769 of NZ_JBMDJQ010000036.1, read as the reverse complement.
TTGCGCCGGTCCCAGCCGCGAATCGCGCCTTCGGCCAAGGTCAGCTCGGCGTTGACCAGGCGCTTGGTGTCGAAGAACTGCTTCACCCCCAGGCCGTCGCAGGTCGGGCAGGCGCCAGCCGGATTGTTGAAGGAAAACAGCTTCGGCTCCAGCTCGCTGATCGCGTGGCCGCACACCGGGCAGGCGAAGCGCGCCGAGAAGATCACTTCTTCGCCTTCCTCGTCGTCCATCGGCGCCACCAGGGCGATGCCGTCGGCCAGCTTGAGCGCGGTCTCGAAGGACTCGGCCAGGCGCTGCTGCAGGTCGGCGCGGACCTTGAAGCGGTCTACCACCACATCAATGCTGTGTTTCTTCTGTTTGTCGAGCTTGGGCAACTCGTCGAGTTCGTACAGCTTGCCGTTGACCCGGGCGCGTACGAAGCCCTGGGCGCGCAGCTCGTCGAACACCGCCAGGTGCTCACCCTTGCGCTCGCGGATCACCGGCGCCAACAGCATCAGCTTGCTGCCTTCGGGCTTTTCCAGCACCAGGTCGACCATCTGGCTGATCGTTTGCGCCTCAAGCGGGATGTCATGGTCCGGGCAGCGTGGGGTGCCGACGCGGGCATAGAGCAGGCGCAGGTAGTCGTAGATCTCGGTGATGGTGCCGACGGTCGAGCGCGGGTTGTGCGAGGTCGACTTCTGCTCGATGGAGATGGCCGGCGACAATCCTTCGATGGTGTCGACGTCGGGTTTCTCCATCATCGACAGGAACTGCCGGGCATAGGCCGACAGCGACTCGACATAGCGGCGCTGGCCTTCGGCGTACAGCGTGTCGAACGCCAGCGAGGACTTGCCGGACCCGGACAGGCCGGTGATCACGATCAGCTTGTCCCGGGGCAGGGTCAGGTCGATGTTCTTCAGGTTGTGGGTACGCGCCCCACGGATCAGGATCTTGTCCACTACGGCCTCGCTCGGCGGGCATAAACAAAGCAGTATACGGCGCGCTGCCAGTACGCGGCAAAGCGTCGCGTATATGCCGTCAAGGCGTCGGACTGATAGAATCGCCGCCGGTTCACACGAGGTTAATCCATGCACGACACCCACAACGAGCGCATGAGTGGCAGCGAAACCCGCGCCGCGAGCGGCCTGGCCCTGGTCTTTGCCTTTCGTATGCTGGGCATGTTCATGGTGCTGCCGGTGCTGGCCACCTACGGCATGGACCTGGCCGGCGCCACACCGGCCCTGATCGGCCTGGCCATCGGCGCCTATGGTCTGACGCAAGCGGTGCTGCAGATTCCGTTCGGGGTGATTTCCGACCGCATCGGTCGCCGGCCGGTGATCTATGTGGGGCTGGTGATCTTCGCCCTGGGCAGTGTGCTGGCGGCCCAGGCCGACTCGATCTGGGGGGTTATCGCCGGACGCATCCTGCAGGGTGCGGGGGCAATTTCCGCGGCGGTCATGGCGCTGTTGTCCGACCTGACCCGCGAACAGCACCGGACCAAGGCCATGGCCATGATCGGCATGAGCATCGGCTTGTCGTTCGCCGTGGCGATGGTGGTCGGCCCGCTGTTGACCCGCGCCTTTGGTTTGTCAGGATTGTTCCTGGCCACTGCAGGACTTGCCTTGGTCGGCATCGCGCTGATCGCCTTCGTCGTGCCCAGCTCGCACAGTGTGCTGAGCCATCGCGAGTCCGGTGTCGCCCGCCAGGCCCTCGGCCCGACCCTGCGCAATCCGGACCTTCTACGCCTGGACATCAGTATTTTCGTGCTGCACGCGATCCTGATGGCCAGCTTCGTGGCGCTGCCCCTGGCCTTCGTCGAGCGAGGCGGGCTGCCCAAGGAGCAGCACTGGTGGGTGTACCTGACCGCGCTGCTGGTTTCATTTTTTGCAATGATCCCCTTCATCATCTACGGGGAAAAGAAGCGCAAGATGAAACGCGTGTTGCTCGGCGCGGTCAGTGTCCTGCTGCTGGTGGAGGTGTTCTTCTGGCAGTGGGCTGACAACTTGCGCGGACTGGTGATCGGCACCGTGGTATTCTTTACTGCATTCAACCTGCTGGAGGCATCCTTGCCTTCGCTGGTCAGCAAGGTGTCGCCTGCCGGCGGCAAGGGCACGGCGATGGGGGTGTACTCCACCAGCCAGTTCCTTGGCGCGGCACTGGGTGGCATCCTCGGTGGCTGGTTGTTCCAGCACGGTGGCTTGAGCATGGTGTTCCTCGGCTGCGCTGGCTTGTGCGCCTTCTGGCTGCTGACGGCGTTGCGCATGAACGAGCCGCCGTACGTGACCAGCCTGCGCATGCCGCTGACGCCGGAAGCGGTCCGGGAAGCCGGGCTGACCGAGCGTCTGATGGCCGTGCCGGGTGTGACCGACGCCGTGGTGGTGGCAGAAGAAGCCGCCATCTATATCAAACTGGATACGAAAATTTTGGACCGTGCGACCCTCGAGCGTCTGGTGAACCCAGCCTCTGCGGCGTGCGAAGCCTAGGAGAACGTTATGGCCCGTGGGGTTAACAAAGTCATTCTGGTCGGTACCTGCGGTCAGGATCCCGAAGTCCGCTACCTGCCCAACGGTAACGCCGTGACCAACCTGAGCCTGGCCACTAGCGAGCAGTGGACCGACAAGCAGTCGGGCCAGAAGGTCGAGCGCACCGAGTGGCACCGTGTCTCGCTGTTCGGCAAGGTCGCCGAAATCGCCGGCGAATACCTGCGCAAGGGTTCGCAGTGCTACATCGAGGGCAAGCTGCAGACCCGCGAGTGGGAAAAGGACGGCATCAAGCGCTACACCACCGAGATCATCGTCGACATCAACGGCACCATGCAGCTGCTCGGCGGTCGTCCGCAGGGCCAGCAGGGCGGTGGCGACCAGTACAACCAGGGTGGTGGCAACAACTACAACCAGGGCGGTCAGCAGCAACAGTACAATCAGGCTCCGCGCCAGCAGGCCCAGCGCCCGCAACAAGCGCCGCAGCGCCCAGCGCCGCAACAGCCGGCTCCACAGCCTGCCGCTGACTTCGACAGCTTCGACGACGATATTCCGTTCTGATCCTTGCCTGTGGGCACCAGGTGCCACAGGTGAACGGAGCTGAGACAAGAAACCCGCTTCAGGCATGAAGCGGGTTTCTTTTTGCCTGTCAGCTTTCTTCGAGCGCCGCCTGGGCAAACTGTGCATCTAGCTCTGGTGTTGCTCCGCTGATGCCTATACCGCCGATATGCCTGCCGTTCGCATCCATGATTGGCAACCCGCCTTCCAGCAAAGTGAAGCCGGGCAGCGAAGCGTAGGGATTGGCTGGCAACCCGGCGCTGCGTTCACCCAGTGAGCGGGATGAAAGTGGAAAGCGTGCAGATGTAGCGGCTTTGAGCTGCGCGACCTGGATGCTGCCGCTGCTGGCGCCGTCCATGCGGTGGAAGTGCTTCAGGTTGCCGTGGTTGTCGACGATGCTGATGACGATGGCGAAGCCCTGGGCACGGGCGGCACGCTCGGCGGCGGCGGCCATGCTTCGCGCTTTCTCGGCGCTGATGGGCGAAATGACAGGGGCGTCAGGCCGGTTGGCTGGAGTCGCCAGTGTGGGCGTTACGTGCATCGGGAGGGCGAGCAAGAGCCCGACCATGAAGTGTTTCGTGTTCATTCATACGTGCCTCGTCCATGTGGATTCAGCAACCTAGCAAGCAAAAGCTGGTTTGCGGTGTAGTCCGTTTCTGATCGCGATGTGGGATTGCATTACCTTTCCATGATCCAGATCACCCCACTTCCCAGATTCTTGACTAGGCTTAACAGTTGGCGGTCTCTGTCCACCGCCACCGTGAAGTCCCTGAGGCGCCGGCCAAGTCCCGTGCGCCCGAGAACCTGATCAGGAGTGCACGATGGACCTCAACCGTCGGCAATTCTTCAAGGTCGCCGCCGTCGGCCTTGGAGGCTCGAGCCTCGCGGCGTTGGGCATGGCCCCGACCCCCGCGTTCGCCGAGCAGGTGCGCCACTTCAAGCTGGCGCACACCAAGGAAACCCGTAACACCTGCCCCTACTGCTCGGTCGGCTGCGGCCTGATCATGTACAGCCAGGGTGACGCGGGCAAGAACGTCAAACAGAACATCATCCATATCGAGGGCGACGCGGACCATCCGGTCAACCGCGGCACCCTATGCCCGAAAGGCGCGGGCCTGCTGGACTTTATCCACAGCCCGAGCCGCCTGCAGTACCCCGAGGTGCGCAAGCCGGGCAGCAACGAGTGGACCCGCATCGAGTGGGACGAAGCCCTCGACCGCATCGCCGACCTGATGAAACAGGACCGTGACGCCAACTTCATCGAGAAGAATGCCCAGGGCCAGACGGTCAACCGCTGGCTCACCACCGGGTTCCTTGCTGCGTCCGCCGCTTCCAGCGAAGCGGGCTACCTGACGCACAAGGTGATCCGTGCAACCGGCATGCTGGGGTTCGATAACCAGGCGCGTGTCTGACACGGCCCGACGGTGGCAAGTCTTGCCCCGACGTATGGCCGTGGCGCGATGACCAATCACTGGTCTGATATCGCCAACGCAAACCTGATCCTGGTGATGGGCGGCAACGCCGCTGAAGCGCACCCGTGCGGCTTCAAGTGGGTGACCGAAGCCAAGGCGCACAACAAGGCGCGGCTGATCGTGGTCGACCCGCGGTTCACCCGTACCGCCTCGGTGGCCGATTACTACGCGCCGATCCGTACCGGCAGCGACATCGCCTTCATGGGCGGGCTGATCAACTACCTGCTGAGCAACGACAAGATCCAGCACGAGTACGTGCGCAACTACACCGATGTGTCGTTCATCGTCAAAGAGAGCTATGGCTTCGAGGACGGGCTGTTCAGCGGCTACGACGCGGCCAAGCGCGTGTATGCCGACAAGTCTGGCTGGGGCTATGAGCTGGGCGAGGACGGTTTTGCCAAGGTCGACCCGACCCTGCAGCACCCGCGTTGCGTGTACCAGCTGATGAAGCAGCACTACAGCCGCTACACGCCAGAGCTGGCGAGCATGACCTGTGGCATGCCCCAGGACCAGATGATGAAAGTCTGGGAAGAGATCGCCACCTGCTCGGTGCCGGGCAAGACCATGACGATCCTCTATGCCCTGGGCTGGACCCAGCACTCGATCGGTGCGCAGATCATCCGCAGCGCGGCGATGGTGCAGTTGCTGCTGGGCAACGTCGGCATGCCCGGTGGCGGGGTCAACGCCCTGCGCGGGCACTCCAACATCCAGGGCCTGACCGACCTGGGCCTGCTGTCGAACTCGCTGCCGGGTTACCTCACGCTGGCCGGCGACGCCGAGCAGGACTACGCCACCTACATCGACAAGCGCGCCTCCAAGCCGTTGCGTCCGGGGCAGCTGTCGTACTGGCAGAACTACGGCAAGTTCCATGTCAGCCTGATGAAGGCCTGGTACGGCGCCAACGCCACGGCGGAGAACAACTGGGGCTATGACTGGCTGCCCAAGCTCGACGTGCCGGCCTACGACGTGCTGCGCATGTTCGAGATGATGGGCCAGGGCAAGGTCAACGGCTACATGTGCCAGGGCTTCAACCCGATCGCCGCGTTGCCGGACAAGAACCGCGTCACCGCCGCGCTGGCCAAGCTCAAGTGGCTGGTGATCATGGACCCGCTGGCCACCGAAACCTCCGAGTTCTGGCGCAACGCCGGCCCGTTCAATGATGTCGACACGGCCAACATCCAGACCGAGGTGATCCGCCTGCCCACCACCTGCTTCGCCGAAGAGGACGGTTCGCTGGTCAACAGCAGCCGCTGGCTGCAGTGGCACTGGAAGGGCGCCGATGGGCCGGGCCAGACCCGTACCGACGTGCACATCATGAGCGAGCTGTTCCTGCGCCTGCGCAAGCGCTACCAGGCCGAGGGCGGCGCCTATCCGGACCCGCTGCTCAACATCAGCTGGCCGTACAAGGTCCCTGAGGAGCCTTCGCCGGAAGAACTGGCCAAGGAGATGAACGGCTGGGCGGTCAGTGATCTCACCGACGCCACCGGCGCCACGCTCAAGGCCGGGCAACAGCTCGCCGGCTTCGCCCAGATGAAGGACGACGGTAGCACCGCGTCGGGCTGCTGGATCTTCGCCGGCAGCTGGACCGAGCAGGGCAACCAGATGGCCCGTCGCGACAATAGCGACCCCTATGGCATGCACCAGGTGCAGAACTGGGCCTGGGCCTGGCCGGCCAACCGCCGCATCCTCTACAACCGCGCCTCCAGCGATCCGCAAGGCAAGCCGTGGGACCCGGAGAAGAAGCGGCTGGTGTGGTGGAACGGCAAGGCCTGGACCGGCACCGACGTGCCCGACTTCAAGGTCGACTCGCCGCCGGAAGCGGGGATGAACCCGTTCATCATGAACCCCGAGGGCGTGGCGCGCTTCTTCGCCATCGACAAGATGGCCGAGGGGCCGTTCCCCGAGCACTACGAGCCATTCGAGACGCCGATTGGCATCAACCCGCTGCACCCGCAGAACAAGAAGGCCACCAGCAACCCGGCCGGGCGGATCTTCGATTCGGTGTGGGACACCTTGGGCACCCACGACGAGTTCCCCCATGCGGCGACCACCTACCGGCTGACCGAGCACTTCCACTTCTGGAGCAAGCATTGCCGGCTCAACGCCATCGCCCAGCCCGAGCAGTTCGTCGAGATCGGCGAGGTGCTGGCGAACGAGAAGGGCATCAAGGCCGGTGACCGGGTGCGGGTGTCGAGCAAGCGCGGGCATATCGACGCGGTGGCCGTGGTGACCAAGCGGATCCGCCCGCTGCAGGTCAACAACCAGACCGTGCACCAGATCGGCATCCCGTTGCACTGGGGGTTCACCGGCGCCACGCGGCACGGTTACCTGACCAACACCCTGGTGCCGTTCCTCGGTGATGGCAATACGCAGACGCCGGAGTCCAAGTCGTTCCTCGTCAAAGTGGAGAAACTCTGATGGCCAGCCAAGACATCATTGCCCGCTCGGCCACCACCACCGTGCCGCCTTCGGTACGCCAGCAGCAGGAAGTCGCCAAGCTGATCGACACCACCAAGTGCATCGGCTGCAAGGCCTGCCAGGTGGCGTGCTCGGAGTGGAACGAACTGCGTGACGAGGTCGGCCACAACCATGGCACCTACGACAACCCTCAGGACCTCAGTGCCGAAACCTGGACCTTGATGCGCTTCACCGAGCACGAGCGCGACGACGGCAACCTGGAGTGGCTTATCCGCAAGGACGGCTGCATGCACTGTGCCGATCCGGGATGTCTGAAAGCGTGCCCGAGCCCGGGGGCGATCATCAAGCATGCCAACGGTATCGTCGACTTCAACCAGGACCACTGCATCGGTTGCGGCTACTGCATCACCGGCTGCCCGTTCAACATCCCGCGCATTTCGCAGAAGGATCACAAGGCGTACAAGTGCACCCTGTGTTCCGACCGCGTGAGCGTGGGCCTGGAGCCGGCCTGCGTGAAGACCTGCCCGACCGGGGCAATCGTCTTCGGCAGCAAGGAGGAGATGAAGGTGCACGCCGACGAGCGCATCGTCGATCTGAAGTCGCGGGGCTACGACAACGCCGGGTTGTACGACCCGGACGGTGTCGGCGGCACCCACGTGATGTACGTGCTGCACCATGCCGACACGCCGCGGATCTACGCCGGCCTGCCGGACCAACCGGTGATCAGCCCGCTGGTCGGGCTGTGGAAGGGCTTCAGCAAGCCGCTGGCGCTGCTGGCCATGGGCGCGGCGGTGCTGGCCGGGTTCTTCCACTACGTGCGTGTCGGCCCGCAGCGGGTCGAGGAAGACGAGCATCCGGCACCTGTGGATAACGATGTCCACCAGGTGGACCCGGCGGTGCATGTCTATGATCCGAACCGCCCGGGCGGGCAGGGGGAGCAGCGGCCATGAACGACAACAAGCCTATCCTGCGCTACAACGCCAACGAGCGGAGCAACCACTGGATCGTCGCGATCCTGTTCGTGCTGGCCGGCCTGTCGGGGCTGGCGCTGTTCCACCCGGCGCTGTTCTGGCTCAGCCACCTGTTCGGCGGCGGGCCGTGGACGCGGATCCTCCACCCGTTCATCGGTGTGGCGATGTTCGTGTTCTTCCTTGGCCTGGTGCTGCGCTTCTGGCGCGCCAACTTCATCACCGCCAACGACCGCCTGTGGCTGCGCCGCATCGACCGGGTGATGCTCAACAAGGAAGAGGGCGTGCCGCCGATCGGCAAGTACAACGCCGGGCAGAAGCTGCTGTTCTGGACGCTGCTGGCGTGCATGCTGGTGCTGCTGGTCAGTGGCGTGGTGATCTGGCGCGCGTATTTCAGCCATTGGTTCGGCATCGACGTCATTCGCCTGTCGGCGCTGCTGCATGCCCTGGCGGCGTTCGTGCTGATCCTCAGCATCATCGTGCACATCTACGCCGGGATCTGGATCAAGGGCTCGATCGGCGCCATGCTGCATGGCTGGGTCAGCCGCGCCTGGGCACGCAAGCACCATGAACTGTGGTACCGGGAAGTCACCGGCGATAAGACGCCGCACAGTAGAAAAGAAGGATGAGCGTTTGAGCACGATTCTCGAACCCGGGCAGATCGAAGCGTCGGCGGTAATGCCGCCGTTCCTGCATCTGCCGCCCGCCAACCTGTTCGCGGTGCGGGCCGCGCGCCTGGAGCACCTGGCCGAGGGCAATGCCCTTGGTGAGTATCTGCATCTGGTCGCGCGGCTGTGCCGGATCCAGCAGCAGCTTGTGGATAACCCGCCCGGTGGCTTGCCGGTGGCCGAGGAGCGTCAGCGCCTGTGCATAAGTCATGGCCTGCCACCCCTGGCAGCGGACGGCCTGGTGCGCGAAGGGCAGTGGCTGGTGTGGCTGCAAGCGCTGCTCGATCGCTTCGAACCGGCGCCCGAAGGGCCACTGGCAGTGGCGCTGGGCAGCCTGCGCGAGAGTGGTGACGAGCAGCGCAAGGGCTGGGCCGTCGCGCTGCTCGGTGGCCAGTACGACGCCGTACCGGCGGCCTTGGTGCCCTTCCTGGGCGCGGCGTTGCAGGCCGCCTGGTCGAGCTGGTTGCTGGCGCTGCCAGAGCCTGAGCTCAAGCCCGCTGGCAGCCTGGCCCAGTGCCCGGCCTGCGGCTCGCCGGCCATGGCCGGTGTGGTGCGCAATCGTGGCAAGCACAACGGCCTGCGCTACCTGGCCTGTTCGCTGTGTTCCTGCGAATGGCATGTGGTGCGGGTCAAGTGCGTGTACTGCGAGTCGAGCAAGGACCTGCGCTACACCAGCCTCGAGGATGACCGCCATGCGCCGGGCAAGGCACCGCTGCGCGCCGAGTGCTGTCCAGGGTGCCAGAGCTACCTGAAGCAGAGCTACCTGGAGAACGACGCGGCGGCCGAGCCGTTGGCCGATGACTTGGCGAGCCTGGCGCTGGACATGCGGCTGGACGAGGAGGGCTTCCATCGGCTGGCGCCGAACCTTATGTTGGCGCCGGGTGGTGGGTGAGTGTCTACACTTCGCTATCGAGTTGCCCCCATCTCCGGCAAGCCGGCTCCCACAGGTACAGCGCAAGCCTCGAGTCTGGCGCTGGAGCTGTGGGAGCTGGCTTGCCAGCGATAGGGCCCGAACAGACAACGGATCAGTCACAGGTAGTACCGCATGTCTCCAAGCCCCGCCAGCGACACCCCACGCTTGCCCTCCATCGACACCCTGCTGCGCCATCCGGCCTGCCAGCCGCTGCTCGACCGTCATGGCCGCGACGCTACTCTGGCCACCCTGCGCCAGCTCCTCGACGACTTGCGCGAACCAGCTCGTCTGGGTCAGCTTGGCGCCGTGGAACTGAGCGCCGACGTCCTGCTCGGGCGCACGGGCGAGCGCCTGGCCATCCAGCAACGCAGCCAGGTGCGTCGGGTCTTCAACCTCACCGGCACGGTGCTGCATACCAACCTCGGCCGCGCCTTGCTGCCGGAGGAGGCGGTGGAGGCGATGCAGGTCGCTGCCCGCTATCCGCTGAACCTGGAGTTCGACCTGGCCACCGGCAAGCGGGGTGACCGCGACGACCTGATCGAAGGCCTGATCCGCGAGCTGACCGGCGCCGAAGCCGTCACCGTGGTCAACAACAATGCCGCCGCCGTGCTGCTGGCGCTCAACAGCCTGGGCGCACGCAAGGAGGGCATCATCTCCCGCGGCGAGCTGATCGAGATCGGCGGTGCGTTCCGCATCCCCGACATCATGGCCCGCGCCGGGGTGAAGCTGCACGAGATCGGCACCACCAACCGCACCCACGCCCGCGACTACGAAGGTGCGATCAACCCGCGTACCGGCCTGCTGATGCGCGTGCATTGCAGCAACTACAGCATCCAGGGCTTCACCACCCAGGTACCCACCGCCGAGCTGGCGCGCATCGCCCACGACCATCAGTTGCCGCTGCTCGAAGACCTGGGCAGCGGCAGCCTGCTCGACCTGACCCGCTGGGGCCTGCCGGCCGAGCCGACGGTGCGCCAGGCGCTGGCCGACGGCGCCGACATCGTCACCTTCAGCGGCGACAAGCTGCTGGGCGGCCCGCAGGCGGGGATCATCGTCGGGCGCAAGGAATTGATCGCGAAGATCAAGAAGAACCCGCTCAAGCGTGCCCTGCGGGTCGACAAGATCACCCTTGCCGCGCTGGAGGCGGTGCTGCAGCTTTATCGCAACCCCGATCGCCTGGCCGAGCGCCTGCCCAGCCTGCGCCTGCTGACCCGTGCGCAAGCCGAGATCGCCGCCCAGGCCGAGCGTCTGGCGCCTGAGTTGGCTGCTCGTCTCGGCGCGCAATGGGTGGTGAGCGTCGAGCCGGCCCTGGGCATGATCGGCAGCGGCAGCCAGCCGGTGGCGCGGCTGCCCAGCGCGGCGCTGTGCCTGCGCCCGCAGGTGTCGAAGAAACTGCGCGGGCGTAGCTTGCATGTGCTGGAGCGCGCGTTGCGCGACCTGCCGGTGCCGGTGCTCGGGCGTATCGACGACGATGCTCTGTGGCTTGACCTGCGCCAGCTGGACGACGAGGCCCAGTGGCTGGCGCAACTGCCGGCGTTGCAACTGGGGCCGGTGCAGTGATTGTCGGGACTGCCGGCCACATCGACCATGGCAAGACCGCGCTGCTCCAGGCCCTGACCGGCCAGGCCGGCGACACCCGCCGGGAGGAGCGCGACCGGGGCATGACCATCGACCTCGGTTATCGCTACGCGGCGCTGGCGCAAGGGGCGCCGCTGACAGGCTTCATCGATGTGCCGGGCCACGAGCGGTTTATCCACAACATGCTGGCCGGTGCCCATGGCATCGACCTGGTACTGCTGGTGGTGGCCGCTGACGATGGGGTGATGCCGCAGACCCGTGAGCACCTCTCGATCATCGAGTTGCTGGGCATTCCCCAGGCGTTGGTGGTGATCAGCAAGTGCGACCGGGTCGAGCCGTCGCGGTTGAGCGAAGTCCGGGCCCAGGTCATTGAGCTGCTCGCGCCCGGCCCCTACGCCGGGGCCAGGCAGTTTGCGGTTTCGAGCCTGTCCGGCGAGGGGATCGAGGCCCTGCGCGAGGCTTTGCTGGCGGCTGAAGCGCATGTTCGCCAGCGCAGCGTGCGTGGCGGTTTCCGCCTGGCGGCAGACCGAGCTTTCGCGGTTTCCGGAGCGGGAGTCGTGGTCACCGGCACGGCGCTGGCCGGGCAGGTCAGCGTCGGTGATACCTTGCTGCTGGGCAAGGCCGGCAAAGTGGTGCGGGTGCGTGGCCTGCATGCCCAGAACCAGGCGGCCCTGGTCGCCGCAGCCGGGCAGCGGGTGGCCTTGAACATCAGCGCGGAAAAACTTTCGGCCGAGCAGGTGCATCGTGGCGACTGGCTTGTGCCGCAGTGGCTGCATGCGCCCAGCGTGCGGGTCGATATCGACTTCACCCTGCTGCCGGGCGAAACCCGCGCCTTCGAGCATTTCAGCGCAGTGCACGTGCACCTGGGCACCCAGGATGTCACCGCCCGGGTTGCCTTGCTCGAGGGTGAGCGGCTCGCCGCCGGCCAGCGCATGTTCGCCCAGTTGCTGCTCAATGCCCCGCTGCAGGCGGTGCACGGGGATCGCCTGGTACTGCGTGACCAACGCGCCCAGCGCACGCTGGGTGGTGGGCGTGTGCTCGACCCGTTCGCCCCGAGCCGGCAACGGCGCAGCGAGGCGCGTTTGCGTCAGTTGCAGGTGCTGCGCGAAGCCGACAATCTCGAGCAAGCGCTGTCGGCCCTGCTCGAGGCGGCCCCCGGCGGTCTCGAGCCCCGGCGTCTGGAGCGCCAGTTCAACCGCCTGCGCGAGACCTGGCAGTTGCCGGATTCGGTGCTGGTGATTGCCACCCGTCAAGGTCAGCTGTTGTTCGATCGCTTACAGTGGCAGGCGCTCAAGCGACAGGTGCTGGAGCGTCTGGCGCAGTTCCATGAGCAGGAGCCCGACCAGCTTGGCCCGGACCGGGACCGCTTGCGCCGCTTTAGCGCCTTGCCATTGGAGCGCCCCGCGTTTGTCAGCTTGCTGGATGAGTTGCTGGGCGCAGGCGAGATCAGCAGCAGCGGCCCATGGCTGCACCTGCCGGACCACCGGGTCCAGTTGAGCGCCGCGGACAATGCGTTGTGGGAGCGTCTGCTGCCGCGCCTGCTGGCAGGTGAGTTCGACCCGCCCTGGGTACGGACCCTGGCCAGCGAGGAGGGCTGCGAAGAGGCTGATGTCCGGCTGTTGTTGCGCAAGCTGGCCCGATTGGGCGTTGTGCATCAGGTGGTGCGTGACCTGTTCTACCCGGAGACGACGCTCAGGCGCATGGCAGAGCTGTTGTTGCGCCAGGCTGCGACATCGCCGATAGTGCAGGTCGCGGCGTTTCGCGATGGTTTGGCCATCGGTCGCAAGCGCAGTGTGCAGATCCTCGAGTACTTCGACCGCATCGGCCTGACCCGACGGGTCGGTGACCTGCGGCAGGTTCGTGCTGACAGCGCCCTGGCCCAGCCGCAACACGGGCCCTGATTTCAAGGAAGGCAATCGCGCCCGGTGGCGCGGCCGGGCTTCAAACCCGGTTGGGGACGGCAGCCGTTCCCGGGCAGGTTCGACTCCCGCTGCCTTCCGCCACTTTTCCAGATGCTGAAACGATCGCGGGGCAAGCCCGCTCCCATGGATTTGTGGGAGCGGGCTTGCCCCGCGATGGCGAACGGAAGATCTGCGAGTCAGGCGCGCTCGCCGCACAGGTCCAGCGCGAACCAGTGCTCCGCCGCCTGTACATCCAGCCCCGAGCCCAGCAACGCGAACAGCTTGCCCAGCGCCGCCTCGCGGGTCATGCCGCCGCCACTGACCAGCCCGGTGTCGCGCAGGCGGCTGCCGGCGGCGTAGGTGTCGAATACCACCGAGCCTTCCGGGCACTGGCTGATGGCAACGATCATCACGCCGCCCTGGCGGGCGTCGTGCAGCGCGTCGAGCAGCGCCTGATCATCCGACGGGCCGGTGCCGCTGCCGTAGCACTCCAGCACCAGGCCCTGGATGCCGCTGTCGAACAGGCCGCGCAGGTGTTCGGCCGCAAGGCCCGGGAACACCGGCATGACCGCAAGCTTGACCGGCTGGCGTGGCTGGCGGTAGTCCAGGCGGGTCGGCAGTTCCGGGGCACGCTCGCCATCACGATGGCGCGGCAGCACGGTGAAGGCGTCGAACGCCTCACTGCGCAGTTTCGAGGCGCGGCAGCCGTGCAGCAACTGGCCATGGAAATACAGCTGCACGCCATCTTCCAGGCCGTTTTCGAACAGATTGAGCGCGCCGACCAGGTTGGCCCAGGCATCGCTGTCCGGCGCGCCGGCCGGCAGCATCGAGCCGGTAAGCAGCACCGGCACCGGCAGGCCCAGCAGCAGGAACGACAGGGCAGCGGCGCTGTACGCCAGGGTGTCGGTGCCATGCAGCACCAGCACGCCGTCATGCCCGTCGCGTTCGACCGCCTCGACGATGGCATCGCGCATCGCCAGCCAGTTGGCCTGTTGCATGTTGGCGCTGTCGATCAGCGGATTCAGTTCACGCAGCGCCCATTGCACCTTGGGCGCATCGCCGCAGGCGGCAAAGTGTTCGCGCATGCGCGCTTCGAAGCCACCGGCCGGCGCGAGGCCTTCGGCGGTCTGCAGCATGCCGATGGTGCCGCCGGTGTAGAGGACGAGGAGATTCTTGACTGCACGCATGGGAGTATTCCGTAGCGATGTAGCGAAGGAAAGAGACAGCCGCCCCGAGTGGGGCGGCTGTGGCAGGGCAGGGTGTCAGTGCTGCGCTGGCGCCGGGGCGGCGGCTTTGTCAGCGGCTGTTTCAGCCTGCGGGTTGGCCGGCCAGGCGGCGCGGTCCAGGTCCAGGTCGGCGAACTTGCTGGAGTCGAACACCGGCTGCTTGATCCCCGCCTTGCGTTGTGCGTCGTAGTCGCGCATCACGCGCAGGCCGACCTTGAACAGCATGGCCAGGGCGATCAGGTTGACGAAGGCCAGGCAGGTCATGGTGATGTCGGCGAAGGCGAACACGGTCGACAGGTCCTGGGTCGAACCCCACACTACCAGCGCCAGCACCAGGCCACGGAAGGTCATCAGCACGGCACGGTTGCGGCTGAGGAACTGCAGGCTGTTCTCGCCCAGGTAGTAGTTGTAGAGGATGCAGGTGAAGACGAACAGCGACAGCGCGACGCTGACGAAGATGCGGCCCCAGTCACCAACCACGGCGGCCAGCGAGTTCTGGGTCAGGACGATGCCGTCACCTTCGAAGCCTGGGGTGTAGAAGCCCGACAGCAGGATCAGCAGCGCGGTGCAGGTGCAGATCACGAAGGTGTCGAGGAACACGCTGAAGGCCTGGACCACGCCCTGGGCGCCCGGGTGCTTCACGGCGGCCACGGCGGCCACGTTCGGCGCGCTGCCCAGGCCCGCTTCGTTGGCGAACACGCCACGCTTCACGCCCATGACGATGGCGCTGCCGAGCAGGCCGCCGAACGCCGGGTCGAGGCCGAAGGCGCTCTTGAAGATAGTTTCCAGCATGGCTGGCACGTGTTCGATCTGGGTGCCGATCACGTACAGGGTCACGCCGATGTAGGCCAGGGTCTTGACCGGTACCAGCAGGTCGGACACGGCGGCGATGCGCTTGATGCCGCCGATGAAGGTGATGGCCAGCAGCACGGCGAGGACGATGCCGGTTTGCTTGGGATCGAAGGCGAAGGCGTTCTGCAGCGAGTGGGTCACGGTGTACGACTGCAGACCGATGAAGGCGAAGCCGTAGGTGACCAGCAGCAGGATCGAGAACACGATGGCCATGCTTTTCAGCTTCAGGCCGTGCTGGATGTAGTACGCCGGGCCGCCGCGGTACAGGCCGTCGCCGTCGGCGCGCTTGTAGACCTGGGCCAGGGTGCATTCGAAGAAGCTGCTGGACATGCCCACCAGTGCGGTGACCCACATCCAGAACACGGCGCCTGGGCCGCCGAGGGTCACGGCGATACCGACACCGGCGATGTTACCGGCGCCGACGCGGCCGGCGAGGCTCAGCATCAGGGCCTGGAACGAGCTCAGTTGGCCTGCCTGGCCGCGAAGGGATTCCTTGAAGACGCCGAACATGTGGCCGAAGTGACGGAACTGGACGAACCGCGAGCGGATGGTGAAGTAACCGCCGAGTCCGACGATCAGCACGATGAGGAGTTTCCCCGAAAGGAAATCGTTGAGTGCTTCGAGCATTGGAAAATGACCTCGATTCTTATTCTTCGCATGGAAAGACCAGCGGACGGCAGGCGCACCGCTATTCATTGGGGGCGCATGGTTGGCTATGACAACTATGGTTACAATTTCGCGGGTTGCTCCATTTTGGTGCGAGTTGATGCTAGAATGGCGTCACTCGCATCACCTGGACCCGCGTATCATGGGCGATCATTTCGCTATCAACCTCAAATTGGCCTGCAGCCATTACCGCTCTATCTCCGAGGTTTGCCGGCAGCTGTCGATCAACCGGGCGCAGTTCAACAAGTATCTGAGCGGCCAGAGCCGCCCGACGGCCTACAACCTCAAGCGCATTGGCGACTTCTTCGGTGTGGAGGACTACGAGCTGGGCCTGCCGCCCGAGCAGTTCGCCCGCCTGATCGGCGCACGCAACCAGCAGCAGCCTGTTGGCCCCCAGGACGACCCCATCAGCGAGCTGTTCAAGCCACTGCATAAAGAAGCCGGCAACCTCTCGCGCTATTGCGGCTACTACTTCGAATACTCCAACTGCATGTCGGTGCCCGGTTCGATCCTGGTGTCGCTGGTGCACCTGTGGGAGGAGCGCGGCAGTTTCCTGTTCGAGCGCCAGGAACGCCAGGAGCGCAGCAGCGGCCTCGACCGGCATGCCGAGGTGCGCTGCCGCTATCTGGGCGCGGCGTTCCAGCTGCAGGACCGGATGTTCCTGATCGACTACGAGTCGCTGACCCTCAACGAGATGAGTCAGACCGTGCTCATCCCCAGCTTCAAGAGCCGGATCAGCCGCCTGAACGGCCTCAAGACCGGGGTTTCCAGCGGTGACCGGCGCAACCCGGCCTGCACCCGCGTGGTGTGGGAATACCTCGGCGAGGAGATCAACCGCATCAACGCCTTCCGCCAGATCAAGCTTTACCGCCCGGACGATCCGCGCATCGACGACGATATCCGCGACCGCCTCAGTGCGGGGATGATCAGCAACGGGTTGTTCGAGATCGAGTGAATCAACGTTGATGGCGCATTGACTCGTGGGCGCCCGCAGAACTAGTCGAGAATGAACGCCGCCACCGCATTGGCCACCTGATCCGCCACTTGTGGCCGGTCTCGCAGGTGCGCGGCGATGCCGTGGTCGCAGTCGGTGAGCATCAGGCATTCCACATGGGGCGCCGGCACCGAGCGCAACAAGGCGTGGGTGACTTCCTCGGGGATCGGGCTGTAGCGCTCGACACCCGCCAGGCGCCGGGTCCCGGCCGAGGTCCCGGGGCCCTGGCCGTGGACCTTGGAGTTGAGCCCGTCATATTCGCCGATCACCAGCAGCACTCGGCCCTGGAACTGGCGCAGGAAGGCATAGCTGTCGCAGTCGAGGAACGCAAAAGGCTTGCGAATCGCTTCGCTGAAGGCCGGCCCGAAGGGCGCGCAATGGGCTGCATCGGGATACACCGCCGGGCAGATCAGCACCAGCTTGCGAACGTTGGGGCGCTGGGCGGCCAGCTTGAGGGCGATGGCGGCGCCCAGGCTGTGGCCGACCAGGGTGTCGCTGCGCGCATCCAGATGCTGGTGGAAGCGCAGGGCTTCCTGCAGGTTGCTGGCCAACGACGCGTCCTTTGCACCAGGCTCGCTGGCCAGGCTGTGGCCGGAGAGGTTGCCGGTCAGCGAACCGATCCCCTGCTGTTGCAGGCGATAGAGCAAAGGGTTCAGGCGGGTGAAATCGGAGCGGGCGCCGCCGACAACAAAGACCGTGGGGGCACACTCATGTGCCGGGAGCAGCAGGCGGGCCTGTTGCCGATAACCGTCGAAAGCCTCGTCGATGAAGCGTTCCGGGCCGGGAGCGGGTTCGTCGTATTGCCATCTGGCGCGCAGCGCGGTGTTCGACTCGGCATCCATGTTGATCTCCTTGAACAGGCCATGCGCAGTATAAGTAGCTGTCGGCAAAGGCGGAACACCCGTCCGATCGGTGCCAATAGGCACGCGGCACGCGCCAGGCCTTGCCTGGGTTGGACTTCCCCTGTCGGAAACAGCAAAATGAACCCTTTCCTCCATCGACCAGACCGGACCTGTTGACTCTATGCGTATGCGCCTGATGCTGTTGGGTGGTGGCAATGCCCTCGGGCAAGCGCTGATTCGTCTCGGGGCCGAGGAAGACATCGCGTTCCTGGCGCCTCGCCCTCCGGAAAACGGCTGGGATCCGGCCAGCCTGACCCTGCTGCTCGACGAGCAGCGCCCGCACACCGTGATCAACCTGGCCTACTACTTCGACTGGTTCCAGGCCGAGTCGGTCAGCGAGCAACGCCTGGCCCAGCAGGAGCGGGCGGTGGAGCGGCTTGCCGAACTGTGCCAGCACCACGAGATGATCCTCGTGCAGCCGTCCAGCTATCGGGTGTTCGATGGTTCGCGCGCCACGGCCTACAGCGAGAAGGACGAGCCGGTACCGCTCGGCCTGCGTGGCCAGGCGTTGTGGCGCATCGAGCAGAGTGTGCGCGCCACCTGCCCGCAGCATGTGCTGCTGCGTTTCGGCTGGCTGCTGGATGAAAGCCTCGATGGCGCGCTCGGGCGTTTCCTGACCCGTGCCGAACAGCCCCAGGAGCTGCTGCTGGCCGATGACCGCCGCGGCAACCCGACACCGGTGGACGACGCGGCGAGGGTGATCCTCTCGGTGCTCAAGCAGCTCGATTGCCAGGCGCCGCTGTGGGGTACCTACCACTACGCCGGCAACGAGGCCACCACGCCGCTGGTGCTCGGCCAGGCGATCCTCACCGAGGCCACCCAGTGGCGCAAGCTGGCCGTGCAGGCGCCTACCGCCCAGGCCCACGCCGCCCGCCCGGATGCCAGCGAGGAGCCGCAACACGCGGTACTGGCCTGCAAGAAGATCCTTCATACCTTCGGCATCAAGCCACGCGCCTGGCGCGCCGGCTTGCCGCCCCTACTGGACAGATTCTACCGACATGGCTGACGCCCCCATCCTGATCACCGGCGGTGCCGGCTTCATTGGCTCGCACCTGTGCGATGCGTTGCTGGAGAAAGGCTACGCGGTGCGTATCCTCGACGACCTGTCGACCGGCAAGCGCGACAACCTGCAGCTTGGCCACCCGCGCCTGGAACTGCTCGAGGGCGATGTCGCCGATGCCGCGCTGGTGGCCCGTGCCGCCAGTGGCTGCCAGGCAGTGGTGCACCTGGCCGCGGTGGCCTCGGTGCAGGCCTCGGTGGAAGACCCGGTGAAAACCCACCAGAGCAACTTCATCGGCACGCTGAACGTGTGCGAGGCGATGCGCCTGAACGGCATCCGCCGCGTGCTGTTCGCCTCCAGCGCGGCGGTGTACGGCAACAACGGCGAAGGCCAGTCGATTGCCGAAGACACGCCCAAGGCGCCGCTGACCCCCTACGCGGTGGACAAGCTGGCCAGCGAGCAGTACCTGGACTTCTACCGCCGCCAACACGGGTTGGAGCCGGTGGTGTTCCGCTTCTTCAACATCTTCGGGCCACGCCAGGACCCTTCCTCGCCGTATTCCGGGGTGATCAGCATCTTCTGCGAGCGCGCCACCAGTGGCAAACCGATCACGGTGTTCGGTGATGGCGAGCAGACCCGCGACTTCCTGTTTGTCGGTGACCTGGTCCAGGTAATGGTGCAGGCGCTCGAGCAGCAGGCGGTGGAAGAGGGCGCGGTGAACATCGGCCTCAACCAGGCGACCTCGCTGAACCAGTTGCTCAAGGCGCTGGAACAGGTGGTGGGCGGTTTGCCTGCAATCAGCTACGGCCAGGCACGCTCGGGGGACATCCGCCATTCGCGGGCGGACAACTCGCGTTTGCTGGCACGTTTCGCATTTCCCGAGCCAACGCCGTTTGTCGAAGGTCTGGCCCGCTTGCTCGGCAAAGCTTGAGCCTCTCGCGGGGCTTGCCCCGCGATGACGTCACGAATGCCGGTTCAGCTGTCGCCGGCAATCCTCCGGCCCCAGCACTCGCCCGTCCCGGGCCCGCACCTGCAACGTCTCCAGCCCCTGGCCGCGATCATCGACCAACTGCGAGCGTGACTCTCCTGACGTGAACAGGTACCGCTCCCCCCATTGGCGCAAGCCGATCACGATCGGAAACACCGAGCGGCCCTTTTCCGTCAGCACATATTCCTTGTAGGCACTGCCATCGGATGCAGGCTGCTTTGCCAGTAGCCCGGCCTCCACCAGCAGTTTCAGGCGCGAAGCGAGGATGTTCTTCGCCAGCCCGAGGTTTTTCTGCAATTCGCTGAAACGGCACGGGCCATCGAAGGCATCGCGCAGGATCATCAGCGCCCAGCGCTCGCCGAGCACCTCCAGGGCGCGGGCCACTGGGCATTGCTGGTTGTTTTCGTCGAGCATGAGGCGTTCCTTAAACGTGATCTGGTTGCAGAATAAAACCATGTTTGCTAGAAATCCAGCTTCATGGTTTTAAATTGAAACCAGATCTGGAGGGATTGCTGATGCCACCGCTCACCCGTGGATTGACGCTGTTGTTGGCTGCCGCCTGCGCCCTGGCCGTGGCCACGGTGTACCTCGCCCAGCCGCTGCTGGAGGCCATGGCCGCAAGCCTCGGCGTAAGCGCTGCGCGCGCCGGCCTGGTGGTGGGCATGACCCAGGCCGGCTATGCCTTGGGTCTGTTGCTGATCGTGCCGCTGGGCGACCTGGTCGATCGCCGCCGGCTGATTGTTGGCCAGTTGCTGGCATCGGCCGGCGCGTTGTTGGCCGTGGCGTTTGCCGTGGACTGGGCCATGTTGCTGGCGGTGATGGCCATGGTCGGCCTGGCTGCGGTGGTGGTGCAGGTGATGGTCGCGCATGCAGCCACACTGGCCACGCCAGCTCAGCAGGGGCAGGCGGTGGGGACTGTCACCAGTGGCGTGGTGCTGGGCATCCTGTCAGCGCGCCTGGTTTCGGGCGCACTGGCTGACCTGCTGGGCTGGCACGGCGTATACGTCGTGGCGGCGGGGCTGGCGTTGGTCATGGCGTTGTTGCTGGCCTGGCGCTTGCCTGCTGTCAGGCCGCAGGGGCCGAGGCAGCGCTATCGGGTACTACTGGTTTCAGTGCTGCGCTTGTACCGGCATGACCGTCTGCTGTGTCAGCGCGGTGTGTTTGCGGTACTGGTCTTCGCGGCGTTCAGCGTGCTGTGGAGCGCGATGGTGTTGCCCCTGAGCGCCGCGCCCCTGGCTCTGGACCATACACAGGTCGGGCTGTTCGGTCTGGCCGGAGTGGCTGGCGCGCTGGCGGCGTCGCGTGCCGGGCGACTGGCGGATCAGGGGCAGGGCCGGCGGGTGAGCGGATGGGCGCTCGGGCTGTTGACGTTGTCATGGCTGCCCAGCGCCTACCTGGAGCAGTCATTGCTGGCGCTGGTGATCGGGGTGCTGATGCTGGACCTGGCCGTGCAGGCCGTGCATGTGACCAACCAGAGCTTGTTGCTGGCGGGGCGCGGCGAGATGGCCAGCCGGCTGATCGGTGCCTACATGTGCTGCTATTCGGTCGGCAGCGGGGTGGGTGCGGTCGTGGCGACCTGGGTGTATGGGCAGTGGGGCTGGGTGGCGGTGTGCGGGTTGGGGGCGGGGATAAGCGCGGTTGCCTGGGGCTACTGGGGGTACCTGTGGTGGGGTGAGACGGCGCGGGGCAAGCCCGCTCCAGAAGGAACGGGCTTGCCTGCGGATCAGAACTTGTAGCCGATGCCGACCATGTAGACCCATGGATCGACGTCCACGTCGACCTTGGTCTTGCCGACGCCCAGCGCGCTCGGGCCATCGATGCTGGCCTTGGTGTCGATGTCGACGTACCAGACCGCGGCGTTGAGCAGCAGGTTGTCGGTGAGCATGTAGTCCATGCCCAGCTGGCCGGCGATGCCTACCGAGTCCTTCAGCTTCATGTTGCTGAAGCCCTGGGCCTTGCGGTTGCTGCTCAGGTCTTCATCGAAGAACATCGTGTAGTTGATGCCCACGCCAGCGTAGGGCTGGAATTTGGAGCTTGGCTCCATCGGGTAGTACTGCAGCGACAGGGTCGGTGGCAGCTGCTTGATGTCGGCCAGCTTGCCATCCAGGCCTGGGCCGAGGCCCTTGACGCCGACTTTGTGCTGGAACGGCGTGGCGGCCAGCAGCTCGAGGCCGATGTGGTCGGTAAGCATGTAGGCGAAGGCCAGGCCCAGCTGGGTGTCGCTGTCCAGGGTCGCCTTGGTGCCCGAGACCTTGGCGCCATCGAGCTTGATGTCACCGCTGCTTTCGTTCGGCGCAGTGGTGATGGCGCCGGCGCGGAGGATGAAATCCCCCGCCTGGTGGGCGTGGGCAACAGGGGCTGCGAGCGCCAACGCGACGAGCGAGGCACTGAGCAAGGACTTGTTCATGGAAGCTCCCAGAGGACGTGAGTAATCGAGTAGTCCAATGGTACGAAGCTGACTAAACAGAAAGTTTGACCCAGCTCAACGAAGCCTCTTCAAACGGGCGTGCACAGTTCTCACTTCAGCTCATAAGCGTAGATTTTCTCGGCTTCCATCTGGTAGCCCGCATCGGCCAGCTCGCTGCTGGACGCCTTGACCTGCATCGTGCCTTCGATCCAGTAGGGTTGATAGAGGTCTTCGATACGCACGCCCATCTCGCTGAAGATGTGCACGATCTGGTTCGAGGGCGGCGGTGGCACGTGGATGCAGGCGCCGTAGTAGGGCACCAGGAGAAACTCGGTGGTGCGGCCTTCATCGCTGACTTCCAGTGGCACGATGTAGCCGGGGATCTTCACCGGCTGGCCGTCCAGCGCCTTTACCACTGGCGCGTTGGGCGCCTGCTGGCGCGCGGCGGGGGCGGCCTCGGCAGCCAGCGCGTCGCTGATCTGCGACAGGTCGTGCAGCGGCGTCAGTTGCGGCGGGATGATCGGCGCGCCTTCGGGGATCAACGCGGGCCAGTCCAGTTCACGAGGTTCGGCGGCACACACCGTGGATGCCAGCAATACCACTGCCAGTAACAGGTAATGCCAAGCAGTGGAAGCCTGCCTGTTGTCCATGGATGTCGCGCTCATGAAGGTTCTCAAAGGTGAATCGACAGGCCATCGGCCAGCGACTGTCGGTAAGCGCGCCAGGCCGGCACGCTGCCCATCAGCAGCGCCGCGCCAAGGATGATAGCCAGCAGCGTCCACTCATGGGCGCTTGGCCAGGCCAATGGCAGGTACAGCCCGTAATTGGCCTGCACATAGCCCTGTGCCAGGGCTATGCCGGCATACAGCAAGCCAAGCCCGGCGGCGATGCCCGACAATGCCAGGGCCAGTGCCTCGAGCACCAGCAGCCCGGCGATGTGCCAGGGACGGGCCCCCACCGAGCGCAGGATGGCCATTTCCCGGCGGCGTTCGTTGAGGCTGGTGAGAATCGCGGTGAGCATGCCGATCAGGCCGGTGAGCACGACGAACAACGACACCACGAACAATGCCTGCTCGGCCGTGCCCATCAGGCTCCACAGCTCCTGCAGGGCCACACCGGGCAGGATCGCCAACAGGGGCTCGGCACGGTACTCGTTGATTTCGCGCTGCAGGCTGAAAGTGGCGATCTTGCTGTTGAGCCCGAGCATGAAGGCGGTGATGGCGGTGGGTTGCAGGTCCATGGCGCGGGCCTGCTCGGCACTGATGCGTCCGGCGCCACGGGCCGGGACGCCGTTGTGCCAGTCGATGTGAATCGCTTCCATCCCTGCCAGGCTGATGTGCAGCGTGCGGTCCACCGGGGTGCCGGTGCGCTCGAGCACGCCGACCACGGTGAATGGCTTGTCGTCGTGCTTGACCAGGCTGATGGCGGCCACGCCGTGCGCCAGCACCAGCTTGTCACCCAGTTTGTAGTGCAGCGCTTCGGCGACTTCGGCACCCAGCACCACTTCGAATGGATCGTCGGCAAACGCCCGGCCCTGGTCGAGTGCCAGGTGCTGGCGGCGACCGAACTGGTAATGGCTGAAGTAGTCGGCGCTGGTGCCCATCACCCGGTAGCCACGGTGTGAATCGCCCAGTGAAATCGGGATCGCCCACTTCACCCGTGGATCCTTGGCGTAATGCTCGTAGCTGTCCCAGCGGATGTTGTTGGTGGCATTGCCGATGCGGAACACCGAGTACAGCAGCAGATTCACCGACCCCGAGCGGGCGCCGACGATCAGGTCGGTGCCACTGATGGTGCTGGCGAAACTGGCGCGGGCTTCGGTGCGTACCCGCTCGACGGCCAGCAGCAAGCACACCGACAGGGCGATGGCGAACGCGGTGAGCAGGGCGGTGAAACGGCGGTTGGCCAGGCTGGCCAGGGCAAGGCGAAGCAGGTACATCAGGCCTCCCGGGGCTTGGCGGCGCGATTGAGCTCGGCCAGGGACAGGTGGCGGTCGAACAGCGGCGCCAGGCTCTGGTCATGGCTGACGAACAGCAGGCTGGCGCCGGCGTCGCGGCACTCGTCGAACAACAGGCGGATGAAGGCCTCGCGGGTGTCGGCGTCGAGGGCCGAGGTCGGCTCGTCGGCGATCACCAGCTCGGGCTGGCCGATCAGCGCCCTGGCCGCGGCGACCCGCTGCTGTTGCCCGATCGACAGGCTGTCGGCGCGGCGGGCGAGCAGGGCCGGATCGTCCAGGCCCAGGTGGGCGAGCAACTGGGCCGCGGCCTGGTCGATGCTGCCGTGGCGCTGGGCGGCGCGAACGGCACGGCTTTTCGAGAAGCGGCAGGGCAGCTCGACGTTTTCGCGCACCGAGAGGAACGGCAGCAGGTTGAACTGCTGGAAGATGTAGCCGGTGTGATCGACCCGGAAGCGGTCGCGCGCGCCCTGGCCCAAGGTCGCCAAGTCCTGGCCGAGCAGGCGGATGCTGCCCTGGCCTGGGCGGTTGACCCCGCCCAGCAGGCCGAGCAGGGTGGTCTTGCCACTGCCGCTGGGGCCCTTGAGGAACAACGCCTCGCCGGGCTCCAGGCGAAACGCCGGGATCTCCAGCAGCGGCGCCTGGCCAGGCCAGGCGAACACCAGGTCATGCAGTTCGATCAGCGGCTGGCTCATTCAGAACTCGACCACGGCCTTGGCGGGGGTGGCTTCCACGCCTTTCTGGCCATTCGGGCCGATCAGTTGCACGTTGATCTTCTGGGTTTGCGGGAAGGTTTTGAACAGGCGGCCGAGGTCGATCTGGGTGAGTTTGCCCGGGGTGGCGCAGGTCAGCTGGTAACGGGCATTGATGTCGGCGTGCTGGTGCGCGTCGCCGCCAGCCTCGGGGGCATTACCGAACAGCGGGCTTTCCAGCTCCTGCGCCTCCTCCTTGCAACCGGCGGCCTGGGTAATGGCGAACAGCTTCAGGGGTTGCTCGAGCTGCTGACGTGCGGCGGCGACCTTGGCTTTGTCGGCGTCGCTGTTGGCGGCGTGTTCGAAGCCGACCAGGTTCATCGCCGGGCTGTCCAGCGCCAGCTCGAGGACGTTGCCGTCGAGT
This sequence comes from Pseudomonas sp. FG36, assembly GCF_057809275.1. NCBI lineage: Bacteria > Pseudomonadati > Pseudomonadota > Gammaproteobacteria > Pseudomonadales > Pseudomonadaceae > Pseudomonas > Pseudomonas sp. FG36. Next base: position 10,729 of record NZ_JBMDJQ010000036.1, on the reverse strand, counting down.
ACCGCGTTGAGCTTGGCCACGCCGTGCTCATGGGCGCCGAGGGTGCCATGGGCGTGATCGTGGTCATGTTCATGGTCGTGATCGTCGTGGGCATGGGCCACGGCCAGGGGAAGCAGGGCAAAGGGCAGGGCGAGCAACAGACGACGCATGGACGGCTCCACAGGCGGCTTGGGATGAATTTGTGATGTTATAACAATTTGCATTTGCGCCGCCAGCCTGCCTGGCACAGGTTTCATGTTCGTGGGAGCATGGCGTAATCGAGCCTGGAAACAAGGAAATAATCGTGAGAATTCGTGGACAGATCGGCGAGTGGCCGGTGGACCTGACTGTCGAGCTGGAGCCGCATGAGTGGGCGCAGCTGGGGCGTAGGATGGATGTCCAGGCCCCGGTGGAAGCTGCGCCGGTCAGCGCCAGCCCCGTACCCCGACAGGATGACGGACAGTGGGCGGCGGCGCGTGAAGTGCTGCGTCAGGCGGGGCAGATGGGTGGTCCGGAGCTGCTGGAGCGTCTGGAAGGTTTGGCCGGAAGCGTGGCGGCAGGCAAGCGGCTGCTGGTGCGCTTGCGCCATAGCAGTGAGGTGAAGGTGGAAAGTGGCGTGGATGCGCCGGTGTATCGCTGGGTGGGATGAGGGGCTGCATAGCAGCCCCCAGCAGCCTCAGAACAACGCTGAGGACAGCTTGCGGCGGTACACACTGACCAGCGGATGCTCGTTGCCCAACAGATCGAACACCTGTAGCAGCGCCTTCTGCGGCAGGCCGTTCTCGTAGGTGCGGTTGCGCTGGAACAGCTTCAGCAGACCATCCATCGCGGCCTCGTACTGCTGGCGTGCCAACTGCTGGATGCACAGCTGGTAGGCTGCTTCGTCATCCTGCGGATTCTGCGCCAGGCGGCTCTTCAGCTCCGCGGCTTCCGGCAGGCTGGCGGCCTGGCGCAGGAAGGTCAGCTGGGCCTTGGCGCCGGCCAGTGCGGCCTTGTGCTCGTCGGTCTTGACCGCGTCGAGCACCACCTGGGCCTCGCCCAGCTCGCCGCGCTCGGCCAGGCAGCGGGCGTAGAGGATCAGCGCCTCGGCATTGCTGTTGTCTTCACCCAGCAGCACCTGCAGCAGGGCCTCGGCCTCGCTGAAACGACTCTCGGCGAACAGCGCCTTGGCCTGCTCCAGCGGCGCGGCGGCGGGCGGCGCGGGCATCTGCACATGGGGTTCGAGCATGGCGCGTATGGCCGACTCGGGCTGCGCGCCGGCAAAGCCGTCGACCGGTTGGCCATCCTTGAACAGCACCACGGTCGGCAGGCTGCGGATGCCGAACTGGGCGACGATCTGCTGCTCGACGTCGCAGTTGATCTTGGCCAGCAGCAGCTCGCCCTGGTAACCCTCGGCGATCTTCGCCAGCAGCGGCATCAGCGCCTTGCACGGCGCGCACCATTCGGCCCAGAAGTCGACCAGCACCGGCTTGTGGAAGGAGTTCTCGATGACCAGTTGCTGGAAGTTGGCATCGGTGGCATCGAAGATATAGGGCAGGCTTTGGTTAACTGGCGCTTGGCTCATCGCAACTCTCGCAAATCCGTGAATGCCCCCACTATAAGGGCTCGCGGCTGGCGTGGTACAGGCTGACCCGGCGGAATTCGTGCGGCTCGGCCAGATCCGGCAGGGTCAGCGCCTCCAGCACGCCGAGCGGGCGGTACAGCGGATGGTTGAAATCGCGCACCCGCGAGTCGGCCACCAGCGCCTGGCGGCCACGGCCGAGGAATGCGTCCAGCAACGGCAGGTTGGCGCGGTCGTAGAGCACATCGGCGACCAGGATCAGGTCGAAGCGGTCGGCCTCGGCGAAAAAATCGCTGCTGTAGCCCAGCGTCACGCCGTTCAGCGCGGCGTTGGCGCGGCAGGCGTCCAGGGCCAGCAGGTCGAGGTCGCAGGCCACCACCTCCAGCGCGCCGGCCCGGGCGGCGGCGATACCGGCGATGCCGGAGCCGGCGCCGAAGTCCAGCACGCGCTTGCCACGCACCCAGTGCGGCTGCTCGGCCAGGTAGCGCGCCATGGCCAGGCCGCTGGCCCAGCAGAAGCTCCAGTAGGGCGGCTCTTCGAGAATGCGCCGGGTTTCCTCGCTGCTGAATGCGCGATCCATGTTCTGGTCGTCGATCAACCAGAGCTTCAGGTCGCACTCGGGCAGTTCACTGACGATCAGGCGTGCTTCGCCGATCAGGCCGCTCAAGGCCTGTTGCAGGGCCAGCGGGGCCATCTATGGTGCCTTTTCGAAACGCAGCGGGCCGGTGGCCTGGGTCTGGGCCTGGGCGATGGGTACCGGAGGCAGGTGCAGGATCAACTGGCCGGAGCGGCTGGCGCGGCCGCGCAGTTCGACCCGCGCGCCGGCCGGGAAGGCTTCGGGGTTGAAGCGCAGGCGGTAGGGCAGGGCCTGGCCGGTGCCGCTCAGGGTGCTGCTGGCCAGCAGTTGCTGCGGGCGGCCACGCTCGTCGATCACCAGCAGGGCCAGCTCCACATCGGCACCTGCCGGGATTTCCATCAGGGTACCGCTCAGCTCGCGCTGGTAGGCCGGTAGCGGGCCCAGGGGTTCGGTCTTCTTTACCACCTTGGCCGGCACCGGCGCCGGGGCTTGTTCCGGCTTGGGGCGGTCGCTGCCGCAGGCGGCGAGCAGGGCGGCGCAACACAGCACGACGAGCGCTCGAGGGTACATGGGGTCGTCCTTCACGGGCAGATTTGCATGGATGGTAACCCCTTTGGCTTGTCTTGCCAGTGCAATGCGCTACCATGGCCCTCCCTTTTTTTGTTGCCTGCCACCATGCACTGTCCGTTTTGCGGCGCCAACGACACCAAGGTCATCGACTCGCGCCTGGTCGCCGAGGGCGAACAGGTGCGTCGCCGTCGCGAGTGCGTCGCCTGCGGCGAACGTTTCACCACCTTCGAAACCGCCGAGCTGGTGCTGCCGCGGCTGATCAAGCAGGACGGCACCCGCCAGCCCTTCGATGAAGACAAGCTGCGCGCCGGCATGCAGCGCGCGCTGGAAAAGCGCCCGGTCAGCGTCGAGCGCCTGGAAGCGGCGCTGGCGCACATCAAGAGCCGCCTGCGTGCCACCGGCGAGCGCGAAGTGAAGTCGTTGGTGGTCGGCGAGATGGTGATGGCCGAACTGCGCAAGCTCGACGAAGTGGCCTACATCCGATTCGCCTCGGTCTACCGACGTTTCCAGGACCTCGACGAATTCCGCGAAGAAATCGACCGCCTGGCCCGCGAGCCAGCCAAAGAGTAAGCATGTCCAGCCAAGCCATTCTCGACGCCCACTACATGGCCCGGGCCGTGGAACTCGCCCGCAAGGGCCTGTACAGCACCCACCCCAACCCCCGCGTGGGCTGCGTGATCGTGCGCGATGGCGAGGTGGTCGGCGAGGGCTGGCATGTGCGTGCCGGCGAGCCGCACGCCGAGGTCCACGCCCTGCGCCAGGCCGGCGAGCGCGCCCGAGGCGCCTGTGCCTACGTCACCCTCGAGCCCTGCAGCCACCATGGGCGCACGCCGCCGTGCGCCGAAGCCTTGGTCAACGCCGGGGTGGCGCGGGTGGTGGCGGCCATGCAGGACCCCAATCCGCAAGTGGCCGGCAATGGCCTGCGCCGTCTGCGCGAGGCCGGCATCGAGGTTGCCAGCGGGGTGCTCGAAGCCGAGGCCCGCGCCCTCAACCCAGGCTTCCTCAAGCGTATGGAGCACGGCCTGCCATTCGTGCGCGCCAAGCTGGCCATGAGCCTGGACGGTCGTACTGCCATGGCCAGTGGCGAGAGCCAGTGGATCACCGGCCCCGCCGCTCGCGCCGCGGTCCAGCGTCTGCGCGCCCGGTCCAGCGTGGTGCTGACCAGCGCCGAGAGCGTGCTGTTCGACAACGCCCGCATGACCGTGCGTGGCGAGGAACTGGGCCTGGATGAGGCGTTCACCGCCCTGGCCGTGTCGCGCCCGCCGCTGCGCGTGCTGATCGACGGGCGCCTGCGCCTGCCACTGGACGCGCCGTTCTTCCAGGCCGGCCCGGCGCTGGTGGTGACCGCCGCCGGCGAGGACCCTCGTTATGCCGCCGCCGGTCATGAGCTGCTCGACCTGCCCGGCAGCGACGGCCGCGTCGACTTGCCGGCCCTGCTGCGGGTGCTGGCCGGGCGCGGCGTCAACGAGATCCTCCTGGAAGCCGGCGCCGGCCTGGTCGGCGCCTTCGCCCGCCAGGGCCTGGTCGACGAGTACCAGTTGTTCGTCGCTGGCACCTTCCTCGGCTCCGACGCCCGTCCGCTGCTGGACTGGCCGCTGTCGAAAATGAGCGAGGCGCCGCGGCTGAAGATCACCGACATGCGCGCGGTCGGCGATGACTGGCGAGTCACTGCCATCCCCTTGCCGGCCCCCGGCGTATAATGCCTGGCTTGCTACGCGCAGCCCGTACTTGAGGAGAACAGCATGTTCACCGGCATCATCGAATCCATCGGCACCATCCGCAGCCTCACCCCCAAGGGCGGTGACGTGCGCGTCTACGTTGAAACCGGCAAGCTCGACCTGGCCGACGTCAAGCTCGGCGACAGCATCGCGGTCAACGGCGTGTGCCTGACCGCCGTCGAGCTGCCCGGCGACGGCTTCTGGGCCGATGTCAGCGTCGAGACCCTCAAGCGTACCGCCATGGTCGACCTCAAGAGCGGCAGCCGGGTCAACCTGGAAAAGGCCCTGACCCCGACCACCCGCCTGGGCGGACACCTGGTCAGCGGCCACGTCGACGGTGTCGGCGAGATCGTCTCGCGCGCTGATAACGCCCGCGCCATCCAGTTCCGCGTGCGTGCGCCCAAGGAACTGGCCAAGTACATCGCCCACAAGGGCTCGATCACCGTCGACGGTACCAGCCTGACGGTCAACGAAGTCGATGGCGCCGAGTTCGAGCTGACCATCGTCCCGCACACCCTGTCCGAAACCATCATGGCCGACTACCGCGCAGGGCGTCGGGTGAACCTTGAGGTCGACCTGCTGGCCCGTTACCTGGAGCGTCTGCTGCTGGGCGACAAGGCCGCCGAGCCGAGCAAAGGCAGTGGCATCACCGAAAGCTTCCTGGCCGCCAACGGCTTCTTGAAATCCTGATTGAGAAGGGGGTGCCGCGTGGCGCTCAACAGCATCGAAGAACTGGTCGAAGACATCCGCCAGGGCAAAATGGTCATCCTCATGGATGACGAAGACCGCGAGAACGAAGGCGACATCATCATGGCGGCCGAGTGCTGCCTGCCCGAGCACATCAATTTCATGGCCAAGCACGCCCGTGGCCTGATCTGCATGCCGATGACCCGCGAGCGCTGCGAAACCCTGAAGCTGCCGCTGATGGCGCCGCGCAACGGTTCGGGCTTCGGCACCAAGTTCACCGTGTCGATCGAGGCCGCCGAAGGCGTCACCACCGGCATCTCCGCCGCCGACCGCGCCCGCACCGTGCAGGCTGCCGCGGCCAAGGACGCCAAGGCCGAGGACATCGTCAGCCCTGGGCATATCTTCCCGCTGATGGCCCAGCCCGGCGGCACCCTGGCCCGCGCCGGCCATACCGAGGCCGCCTGCGACCTGGCGCGCATGGCCGGTTTCGAGCCGAGCGGGGTGATCTGCGAGGTGATGAACGACGACGGCACCATGTCGCGTCGCGCCGAGCTGGAAGTGTTCGCTGCCGAGCATGGCTTGAAGATCGGCACCATCGCCGACCTGATCCACTACCGCATGATCCACGAGCGCACCGTGCAGCGCGTTTCCGAGCAGTCGGTCGAGAGCGAGCTGGGCGAATTCAACCTGGTCACCTACCGTGACGCGGTGGAAGGCGACGTGCACATGGCCCTGACGCTGGGCAAGATCTGCGCTGAAGAGCCGACGCTGGTGCGGGTGCACAACATGGACCCGCTGCGCGACCTGCTGCTGGTCAAGCAGCCGGGGCGCTGGAGCCTGCGCGCGGCCATGGCCGCGGTGGCCGAGGCCGGCAGCGGCGTGGTCCTGCTGCTGGGCCACCCGCTGGACGGCGACGTGCTGCTGGCGCACATCCGCGAAAGCGCGGGCGATGCGCAGCCCAAGGCACCCACCACCTACAGCACCGTCGGTGCCGGTTCGCAGATCCTGCGCGACCTCGGTGTGCGCAAGATGCGCCTGATGAGTTCGCCGATGAAGTTCAATGCGATATCCGGATTCGATCTGGAAGTTGTAGAATACGTGCCCTCCGAGTGACTTGAGGCGGCCTGATCGCCCTTAAGCTCGAGTCAAAACCCTCCCGAGGCCGCCACAGCGCGGCCTCGCTCTTGAAGATGAGAACTCCGGAATGACCCTGAAGACCATCGAAGGTACCTTCATCGCCCCCAAAGGTCGCTATGCTTTGGTGGTTGGCCGCTTCAACAGCTTCGTCGTCGAAAGCCTGGTAAGCGGTGCAGTCGATGCCCTGGTACGCCACGGCGTCAGCGAAAGCGACATCACCATCATCCGTGCCCCGGGCGCGTTCGAAATCCCGCTGGTGGCACAGAAAGTCGCCCAGCAAGGCGCTTATGACGCGATCGTCGCCCTGGGCGCGGTGATCCGTGGCGGTACCCCGCACTTCGAATACGTGGCGGGCGAGTGCACCAAGGGCCTGGCCCAGGTGTCCATGGAGTTCGGTGTTCCGGTGGCCTTCGGCGTACTGACCGTCGACTCCATCGAACAGGCCATCGAGCGTTCCGGCACCAAGGCCGGCAACAAAGGTGCCGAAGCTGCCCTGTCCGCTCTGGAAATGGTCAGCCTGCTGGCGCAGTTGGAGGCCAAGTGATTAGCGACGAAAGCGATCGTTTCAACCCGCGCGATCCAAAACCCGCGGATGCCGGCAAGCCCTCGAAGAGCGCCAAGCGTCGCGAAGCCCGCAAGCTCGCCACGCAAGCGCTCTACCAGTGGCACATGGCCAAGCATTCGCTGAACGAGGTCGAAGCGCAGTTCCGGGTCGACAACGATTTCACCGATATCGACGGCGCCTACTTCCGCGAGATCCTGCACGGGGTCCCAGCGAAGAAGGCCGAGATCGACGAGGCGCTCAAGCCTTGCCTGGACACGCCGCTGGAAGAGCTCGACCCGGTCGAACTGGCCGTGCTGCGCCTGTCCACCTGGGAGTTCATGATGCGCGCCGACGTACCGTACCGCGTGGTCATCAACGAAGGTGTGGAACTGGCGAAAGTCTTCGGCGCCACCGACGGTCACAAGTTCGTCAACGGCGTGCTCGACAAGCTGGCTCCGCGTCTGCGTGAGGCGGAAGTCAAGGCGAACAAGCGCTGATCGCGGTGCTGACCAGCCATGGGTGAGTTCGAGCTGATCCGTCACTACTTCGCCGCCGCGCCCTGTGCGCAGGGCGGCGAGGGCGTGGCCCTGGGGATCGGCGATGACTGTGCCCTGCTGGACCTGCCTGCCGGCGAGCAGCTGGCGATCTCCACCGACACGCTCGTGGCCGGTGTGCATTTCCCCGCAGTCTGCGACCCGTTGCTGCTCGGCCAGCGCGCGCTGGCCGTGGCGGTCAGCGACCTGGCGGCCATGGGCGCCACGGCCATCGGCTTCACCCTTGCCCTCACCTTGCCCCAGGTCGGCGCGCAATGGCTTGCCGGCTTTGCCGACGGCCTCGGCCGCATGGCCGCGCGCTGCGGTATCAGCCTGATTGGTGGTGACACTACACGCGGCCCGTTGAGCATTACCGTGACCGTGTTCGGCCGGGTGCCGACCGGCCAGGCGCTGCGCCGCAGCGGCGCGCAGCCGGGCGACCTGCTGTGTGTCGGTGGTTTTCTGGGCAACGCGGCAGGGGCCTTGCCGTTGGTGCTGGGCGAACGCCAGGCGGCAGCCGATGTGGCCGGGCCATTGCTCGAGCATTACTGGTCGCCCTTGCCGCAACTGCAACTGGGCGAGCGCCTGCGCGGCCTGGCCACGGCGGCGCTGGATATTTCCGACGGCCTGCTGGCTGACTGCGGGCATATCGCCAAGGCGTCCGGCGTAGCGCTGCAGGTGAACCTGGCGCAGGTCCCCGTGTCTGCTCCTTTACAGGCTTTCCTCGGTCGAGAAGCGGCCTTGCAGGCAGCGCTCACCGGTGGTGACGACTACGTGCTGGCGTTCACCGTGCCGGAAAGCGCACTGACCGCCCTGGCCCGTGAGGTGCACGTCATCGGCCGGGTATTGGAAGGCCAGGGCGTGACCTTGCGTGACCCGCAAGGCCAGGACATCACCCCCGTGCAACGGGGCTATCAACATTTCAGGGAGACACCGTGACCGACCACCCCAACCAGGTGCCTGCGGAGTTCGTTCCGCCTTCGGTCTGGCGCAACCCGTGGCACTTCATCGCCTTCGGCTTCGGCTCGGGCACCCTGCCCAAGGCACCGGGGACCTGGGGTTCGCTGGTGGCGCTGCCGTTCATCCCGCTGTGGCAGATGCTGCCCGACTGGGGCTACTGGCTGTTGCTGGGCATCAGCATGCTGTTCGGCGTGTGGCTGTGCGGCAAGGTGGCCAACGACTTGCGCGTGCACGACCATGAGGGCATTGTCTGGGACGAGATCGTCGGCATGTGGATTACCCTGTGGCTGGTGCCGGAAGGTTGGCAGTGGCTGCTGGCGGGGTTCCTGATGTTCCGCTTCTTCGACATCCTCAAGCCGTGGCCGATCCGCTGGGTCGACCGCCATGTGCATGGTGGGTTCGGGATCATGCTCGACGATATCCTGGCCGGCGTGTTCGCCTGGCTGGGCATGCAGGTTCTGGTGTGGGCGGTGGCCTGATACAGGGAGCGTTGCGATGGGCCTGAAGGCTGTGGTGCTGGCATCGATGCTGTTGGTCGCGGGGCCGGGTGCGATGGCCCAGGAGGCGCCGGCGCAGGTGCGTCTGGTCAGCGAGGCGTGGGTCGACTACACCAATGCCGATGGCACCGGGCTGGCCTGGGACGTGTTGCGCAAGGTGTTCGAGCCGGCCGGGGTCAAGGTCGTGGTCAAGAGCGTGCCCTACAGCCGCGCCGTCGGGCTGGTGAAGCGCGGCGAGGCGGATGCCTGGGTCGGCTCCTACAAGGAAGAGAACGCCGACAACCTGTATCCACAGTGGTACTTCGACCAGGACCATATCTATGCCCTGGGCCTGGTCGACAAGCCGGTGCCAACGCTCGAGACCATCGGCCAGTACCGGCTGGCCTGGGTGCGCGGCTACGACTACGCCAGCTATCTGCCCGAGGTCCACAACTTCCGCGAGATCCAGCGTCGCGAGGGCATCCTGCCGATGCTCGAGCATGACCGGGTCGACTTCTACATCGATGCGCTCGCCGAGGTCGACTATGTGCTTGGCCAGGCGCCCGATGCCACGCGCTTTCGCCGCACCCACGTCGCCGAGCTGCCGTTGTACCTGGCCTTCACCCACAGTGAACAGGGAAAAGTCCTGCGCGACCTGTTCGACCAGCGCATGGAGCAACTGGTGCGCAGCGGCGAGCTGAAGCCGATCTTTGAGCGCTGGAAGCAGCCTTACCCGTTTACGGTTGATCACCTGCCCCATCAGTAAGTGCCCGCAGTCCGCTGCCGCAGGGGGCGGTGTGGGGCCATATGCATCTAACTTTTCGATCTTAAGCCACGATATTCCTCCTGCGCACCTGCGCCGGGCTGCTGATACAATCGGCCGATCTGAAAAAACCTACTGCCCAGGAGCACAACGTGCCCGTCGTCTTTGTTGCCGCCTCGAAACTCCCGACTCCCTTTGCGACCTTCACCATGCATGGCTTCCTCGACGAAGCCACTGGCCGCGAGCACGTGGTGCTCAGCCTGGGTGATATCGCCGACGGCGAGCCGGTGCTGGGGCGTCTGCACTCCGAATGCCTGACCGGCGATGCGCTGTTCAGCCAGCGTTGCGACTGCGGCTCGCAGCTGGAGGCCGCATTGCAGGCCATCGCCCGTGAAGGCCGTGGCGTACTGCTGTACCTGCGCCAGGAAGGCCGTGGCATCGGCCTGCTGAACAAGATCCGCGCCTACGAGTTGCAGGACGGCGGTGCCGATACCGTCGAGGCCAACGAGCGCCTGGGCTTCGCCGCCGATCAGCGTGACTACGCCATGTGCCTGCCGATGCTCGAGCACCTGGGCGTGAAGTCGCTGCGCCTGATGACCAACAACCCGCGCAAGGTAAAGGCCCTGACCGACATGTGCATCAAGGTCGCCGAGCGCGTGCCGCTGCACACTGGCCACAACCCGCACAACCGCCTGTACCTGGCCACCAAGGCCGACAAGCTCGGCCACATGATGGGCAACAAGCACCAGGGCGAGGTGCCCCAGGCGTGACGCGCACAGAGGTGAAGCGGCGGCTGGCGCTGGCCTGGTGGCAGTACCTGGCCGTGGGATTGCTGCCGCTGCCGGTGATGGCCTGGGCCTTCGGTGGCGGCGAGGCGCTGATCCCGGTGTTGGCCATGCCGCTGTTCATCGCCGGTGCCGCCAGCATGTTCCTCAGCCTGCCGCGCTTCAGCGCGTACAAGCGGGCGTTGATCGCCACCGACAAGGCGCTGGGCAGCGCCGAAGAGCCGGCCGCCTGGATCGAGCTGGCGCGAGTGCGCCGCCTGGCCATGCTGTTCGCCTGCTTCCCGGCCTGGGTTGCCGCGCTGTCGGTGCTGGTCGGGCTGGAGGCAGTGCCGCAGATTCTCCTTGCCCTGTCCACCGTGGTGCTGCTGTACCTCTATCGCATCCCGCGCCAGCTCGGTTGATGCGGGCGCTGCTCGCCGGTGTATCGCTGCTGTGGCTC